>NZ_JBYVYK010000010.1:0-116312 GCF_058148405.1 Mycobacterium sp. DHQP2018-32-09
ACCACTCACGGGTCAAACGGTTGCGGTCCAAGGGAAACACGCCGTTGAGGAACGTATCCCACTGCTGAATGGTGAGCGTGCGGTCCTTGCCGTCAACGAGGCTCAACTCGTTGTCCAGGCCCGCGTGTGAGGTGCCCGTGCTCGCGAACAACGCCGCGATGGCCGCGACGAGCGCGACCAGCACCCGACTGATTGCCTTCATGTTCTCCCTAGCTGTGTCGGAGGTGATCCGGCAGGCTCACCGCTGCGTTCGGTGTGGGGTGGTGCTGCTCAACCACACACCCGGCAAGAGGAACATGTGAGGGAAATGAGAAACCCCACATGTTTCTCTTACGCATTGCTCATCGTTGACGCCAGAAACATAACGGTGGGACAACCAACCGGCAACGCATACGATTCGGGGGTGCCGTGACGCCCGATTGCGGGGCGCCCTTTGCTGACATCGCATGGGCCGGGTCCATGACCGAGGAGTGCGCGGGGCCCGGTCCGACATCGGGCCCGGTCACATACCGAAGGTATTCCCCATCGCCGGTGACGACCCCCGGATTACCAAACTTCGCTCAGAGTGAAACCACAGGTCACGCGTGGTGCGGCGGAACGTTGTCGCGCAGCCATCGATCCCGCTCCCCGTCGTCGGCGGGGCGCGCTTCCTCTTGCTCGTCACGGGTGATATTGGGCAACGGATTACCAAAGATCTTGTTAACTGCATCGCGATCCCAATGCGATTCGCGGGTCACGCCTTACCTCCAGTGTGATGAAGATCACATTTCGGACGAATGCCCAGTTCATGGGACGTTAACACGATCGGCCACCAACGGCGGCGGCCGGCGGATCGGTTCGATCCGCCGGCCGCTGCCGTATGTGACGTCGTCTCCGGTGTTCAGATCTCCAGGCTGGAGAGCTGGCCGATGATCTGGCCTGCCAGCGGGCCGAGGGTCGCCATGCCGTCGCGGACCGCCCCGCGCGAACCCGCGATGTTGACGACGAGGGTGGAGCCCGAGATGCCTGCGAGTCCCCGCGACAATCCCGCGTCGACGATGCCGGCGGACAGGCCCGAGGCACGCAGCGCCTCGGCGATGCCCAGGAGTTCGCGATCGAGGATGGTCCGCGTGGCCTCCGGCGTCACGTCCCGCGGCGTCACACCCGTGCCCCCCACCGACACCACCAGGTCGACACCACCGATCACGGCGGTGTTCAGGGCGTTGCGGATCTCCACCTCGTCGGCCGAGACCACGACCACCCCGTCGACGACGAATCCCACCTCACCGAGCAGTTCGGTGACCAGGGGACCGCTGTGGTCCTCCTCGTCCCCGTGGGCGGTGCGATCGTCCACGACCACGACCAAGGCGCGGCCTACCAACTCAGACGGCTGTTCCATGATGCCAACCGTATATGGCCGGTCCGCGGTGGGCGCGACCATCTTCAGCGGCGTCTCCACCGGCACCTTCACCGACACACCGCCCGACGTGATCGTCACTGGTCGGCCTTGCCGAGCTTGACCTGAACGGTCTGCGACTTGCCCGCGGGATCCAGGTACGTCAGCGTCACCTGCTCGCCGGGAGCCTTCGAACGCACCGCCGCGATCAGCGCATCGGCACTGCCGATGACGCGATCGTCGACCTTCGTCACCACGACGCCGCTGGGCAGACCCGCCGACGCGGCCGCTCCGCCGCCGGTGACGTCGACGATCTTCGCGCCGTCGACGGTGTTGTCGTTGGCCACCTGGACACCCAACGACGCGTGCGACGCCGTACCGCTCTTGATGAGTTCGTCGGCGATGCGCTTCGCCTGGTCGACCGGAATGGCGAAGCCCAGGCCGATCGAACCGCTCTGCGACTGCGGGGAGTCGCCACCGAGCGTGGCGATCGCGGAGTTCACGCCCACCAGCTCACCGTTCATGTTCACCAGGGCACCGCCGGAGTTTCCTGGGTTGATGGCGGCGTCGGTCTGGATGGCGTCGAGCACGGTGTTCTGGTTCTTGGAGTCGCCGCCTGCGGCGACCGGGCGGTTGAGCGCGCTGACGATGCCGGTGGTGACCGTGCCCTCCAGGCCCAGCGGCGAGCCGATCGCGACCACGTCCTGGCCGACCCGCAGGTTCGCCGACGATCCCAGCGTGATCGGCGTCAACCCGCTCGCGCCGTCGGCGCGAACCACGGCGATGTCACTGCTCGGGTCGGTGCCGACCACGGTGAACGTCGTCGTGTCACCGTTGGCGAAGGTGACCTTGGTCTGCACCGGTCCGCCCTGTATGGGACCGGGACCACCCGGTCGGGCGCCCGCCACCACGTGGTTGTTGGTGAGGATCAGTCCGTCCGAGGACAGGATGATCCCGGATCCCTCCTCCGACGCGCGGCCCATGTCGGTCTCGAGCTTGACGACGCTGGGCACCACCTTCGCCGCCACCTGCTCGACGGACCCGGCGGGCAGGCTCGCGGCCGGCTCCGACTGCGTCGCACCGCCGAGCGACGAGGTGACTGCCGGGCGGTCGGGCTGCACTAGTGTTGCCACGCCGCCACCGATGCCCGCGGACACCAGGGCGATGGCCAGCGCACCGATGACGAGGCTGCCGCCGCGAGGACGCTGCGGGGGACGCGGGGCCGGGGGCACCGGCCGCACCGGGCCACCCGGATAGGGATCGTGGGGACCCCGGTAGGCCTGCTGCTGCGTCGCGTAGCGCCAGTCGTAGCCGGCCGACGGCGCGCCGGTGCGCGAGGCGCTGCCGTACGGGCCGTGCGGCTGCTGGTCGTACCCACCCGGCCGGGATCCCGGCGGAGGCGGCGGCGAGTACCTCGGGTGGTTCGTCATGTCCCCTGTGTGCTCTTCCCTCGAGTGCGTGCACGGATCGTTCACCCATGAAACGAACCGTTGGCGTCGACAATGCCCGCCAGGGCTGAGAATCCACTTAGAGATCGTTCGGGGCAACCCGAGACTTACCCGTCGGGTCGCTGACCGAATCGGTGGTCAGAGGCCTCCGCCGCCGCCGCGGCCCAGCGCCGCGTCCGACGCCACGTCCGGGCGTGTCGCGACGGGACGCCCCGGCAACACCACGTGGAACGACGTGCCCGGCGGCACGACGCCGGGGGCGGCGTCCTCGATCCAGATCGAGCCGCCGTGCCGCAGGATCACCTGCTTGACGATCGCCAGCCCCAATCCGGAACCGGGCATCGCGCGCGCCGACGTGGAGCGGTAGAAGCGCTCGAACACCAACGCGCGCTCCTCCGGAGGGATGCCGGGGCCCTGATCGGAGACCACCAGCTTCGCGTTGACGGCGTCCACCTGCGCCAGGTGCACGCCGACGCGGCCGTTCGGCGGGCTCCACTTCGCCGCGTTGTCCAGCAGGTTCAGCACGGCCCGCGACAAGCCGGCCGAGTCGCCGAACACCTGCCAGGGCGTCACGGCGACGTCGAATTGGATGTCGTTGCGCCGCCGCCGGACCCGCTCCAGGCTGCGGTCGACGACCTCGGACATGTCGACGGGCTCGTGCACCACGATGCCTTCGTCGTCGCGGGTCAGGTCGACGAGGTCGCCGACGAGCGTGGACAGCTCCTCGATCTGGGCGATGACGTCGGCGCGCAGGCCCGCCATCTCGTCGTCGGGCAGTCGGGGCGCCCCGGGCGCCATCGACGCCATCAGCAGCTCGACGTTGGTACGCAGCGACGTCAGGGGCGTCCGCAGCTCGTGACCCGCGTCGGACACCAGCCGGGCCTGCCGCTCGCGGGACTCCGCCAGTGCGCGCAGCATCATGTTGAACGCCTCGGTCAGGCGTGCCAGCTCGTCGCTGCCGTGCACCGGAATGGGCCTCAGATCGTCGGTCCGGGCCACGCGCTCGGCAGCCTGAGTCAGCCGAGCGACGGGTCTGAGCCCGGTGCGGGCGACCGTGCCGCCCGCGATGGCGGCCACCGCCATGCCGAGCCCGCCGACGATGAGCAGGATCGTGCCCAACCGTTTGAGCACCTTGCTCGTGGGCTCCATGCTCTTGGAGATCAGCAGCGAGCTGCCGTTGGACAGGTGATAGGCCAGCACGCGCTGGTTGTTGACGGTGCGCAGCGACATCCGCAGGTCCCCGGAGATGACGTCCTTCTCGGGTTGTCCGAGCGGGAGCGTCTGGCCGGCCTGGTTGGCGGTGTAGATGGACCGGCCGGGGTTGACCAGCATCGCGTTGACGTCCGAGTACGCCGTGCCCTCGATGGCCTTGCCGGGATCGGCGGCCAGGGATCCGCTCTCGATGAGCAGCCGGGCGCGGCTCTGCAGCTGATTGTCGACGTCCTGGTAGAGGGCCCGCGACACCACGACGTAGACGGCGACGGCCATGAGCACCACGACCATGGCCACCATCGACATGGCCAGCAACATCACGCGCCACCGCAGCGACACCGAGCTGGTGTCGTGCAGCGACGGCTCGCCGGTCTCGGTGGCGCGGACGCGCGACGGCACCCGCCACAGCTCCCAGGGCTTCACCGCGGCCATCAGGGAGGTGTCTCGCGCAGCACGTAACCCACACCGCGCACGGTGTGGATGAGGCGCGGCTCCCCCTCCGCTTCGGTCTTGCGACGCAGGTATCCGACGTATACCTCGAGGGCGTTGCCCGACGTCGGGAAGTCGAAGCCCCACACCTCTTCGAGGATGCGGCTCCGGGTGAGCACGCGGCGCGGGTTGGCGATCAGCATCTCGAGCAGCGAGAACTCGGTACGGGTGAGGCTGATGGGCCGCTCGCCGCGCATCACCTCCCGCGTCACGGGGTCCAGGCTGAGGTCCGAGAAGGTGAGGGTGGCGGAGTCGGCGCCGCGCTCGTCGAGGGTGGTCCGCCGCAGCAGCGCCCGCATGCGGGCCAGCAATTCCTCGAGCGCAAACGGTTTGGGCAGGTAGTCGTCGGCGCCGGCGTCCAACCCGGCGACCCGTTCGGACACCGAGTCCCGTGCCGTGAGGACCAGGATGGGCAGGTCGTCACCGGTACTGCGGAGCTGCCGACAGACTTCGAGACCGTCCAGCCGCGGCATCATGACGTCCAAGACCACGGCGTCGGGCCGATCGCTGGCTATGGACTCGAGCGCCTCGACGCCGTCCTGGGCCAGGTCCACCGAGTATCCGTTGAAGGACAGCGACCGGCGCAGGGATTCACGAACGGCGCGATCGTCGTCGACGACAAGAATTCGCACAGCCACAGTTTCAACCCCACGTCTGAGAGTGGGCTGAGAGGCGCGCCGTCAGGTCGACGGCGCGTTCCTCCCCACCAGCGACGGTGGAGGGATCGACGTCAGCGACGATCGAGGTCGATGAGGCCGAGGCGAGCCGCCTTGAGCAGGCGACGCGGCACCTTGTGCTGCTGACCAGCGACGTTGACGGTGACCAGACCGGTGGCCTCGGCCTTCCACTGCGCGCGACGGCTACGGGTGTTCGCGCGCGACATCCTGCGCTTGGGCACAGCCATGACGAGCATCTCCTTGATCAGGGGTGTTGCCGCGCACACGACAGCGGCCAACGGTTGCACGTCAGGATAGCGGGCGACCTCTGCACCGACCAAACCACGGGTCTTCGCCGACCAAACCACCGGCGATGGGCGGTCGACCCTTGACGCGTTACCGATGGTATCGACTAACGTACCGCCCTACCGGTTGGTTGAAGCCGTCGACGACGATGGGAGCCCGTGTGACAGTCGCGGAGGGCGTGGGCGGCAAGACCGCCTGCCCGGTGCGGATCGGAAACTGCTCGGGCTTCTACGGTGACCGGCGCTCCGCGATGCGGGAGATGCTCGACGGCGGCGCCCTGGACTATCTGACCGGCGACTACCTGGCCGAGCTGACGATGCTGATCCTGGCCCGCGACCGCGCCAAGGACGCCGAACGCGGCTACGCGAAGACCTTCCTCACCCAGCTGGAGGAGTGCCTGGGTCTGGCGCTCGACCGCGGCGTGCGGATCGTCGCCAACGCCGGCGGGCTCAACCCCGCGGGGTTGGCGACGGCCGTCCGCGGCCTCGCCGAACGCCTGGGCCTGGCCGTCGACGTGGCCCACGTCGAGGGTGACGACCTGGTGGGCCGCGCCGCCGAACTCGGCTTCGACGGCACACTGGCCGCCAACGCCTACCTCGGCGCCTGGGGCATCGCCGACTGCCTGGACCGCGGCGCGCACGTCGTGGTGACGGGCCGGGTCACCGACGCCTCCGTGATCGTCGGCCCCGCAGCCGCGCACTTCGGTTGGGCCAGAACCGATTACGACGCGCTCGCCGGCGCCGTCGCCGCGGGTCACGTCATCGAGTGCGGCACCCAGGCCACCGGCGGCAACTTCGCCTTCTTCGCACGGTCGACCCCCGAGACGCTCCTGCGCCCCGGCTTCCCGCTGGCCGAGATCTCCGCCGACGGGTCATCGGTGATCACGAAGCACGCCGGCACCGGCGGGCTGGTCGACGTCGACACCGTCACCGCCCAGCTGCTCTACGAGATCGGCGGGGCCCGCTACGCCAATCCCGACGTCACCTTGCGCATCGACAGCGTGGCGCTCACGCCAGACGGCCCCGACCGCGTGCGCATCACCGGGGTGCGCGGCGAGGCTCCCCCACCCACGCTCAAGGTGTCACTCAACGCCATCGGCGGCTTCCGCAACGCCATGACCTTCGTGCTCACCGGCCTCGACGTCGACGCCAAGGCCCAATTGGTGCGCCGTCAGCTCGAGGCCGCCCTGCGGACCCGGCCCGCGGAACTGGAGTGGACGCTGGCGCGCACCGACCATCCCGACGCCGACACCGAGGAGGCCGCGAGCGCGCTGCTGCACTGCGTCGTGCGCGATCCCGACCCCGCGGTCGTCGGCCGCCGCTTCTCCTCGGCCGCAGTCGAACTCGCGCTGGCCAGCTATCCGGGCTTCACCACCACGGCACCGCCGTCGGACGGACAGGTCTACGGCGTGTTCACCCCCGGGTACGTCGCCGCCGACGAGGTGCCCCACGTCGCCGTGCACGCCGACGGCACGCGCACCGACGTCGCGCCCGCCGCCGAGACCCGGGCGCTGGCACCGGTTCCGGCTCCGGAGTTGCCCACGCCGGTGGCTGCGGGACCGACGCGTCGGCTGCCGCTCGGCACGGTCGCGGGTGCGCGCTCCGGCGACAAGGGCGGCGACGCCAACGTCGGCGTGTGGGTGCGCACCGACGCCGCCTGGCGCTGGCTGGCCCACGAGCTGACGGTGGACAAGCTGCGCGAGTTGCTGCCCGAGACCGCCGAACTCGGCGTCACCCGGCACGTCCTGCCCAATCTGCGGGCACTCAACTTCGTCATCGAGGGCATCCTGGGCAAGGGGGTCGCGTACCAGGCGCGATTCGACCCCCAGGCCAAGGGCCTTGGCGAATGGTTGCGATCCCGCCACGTCGACATCCCCGAGGAGCTGCTGCAGTGAACCCGACCACCTGGACGAGCCCCGAGCGCGACGAGCTGCGAAAGACCGTGCGCACGTTCGCCGAACGCGAGATCCTGCCCTACGTCGACGACTGGGAGCGGGCCGGCGAGCTGCCACGGTCGCTGCACCTGGCCGCCGGCGAGGCCGGACTGCTGGGGGCCGGCTATCCCGAGGCCGTCGGCGGGGGCGGCGGCGACAGCGCCGACACCCTGGTGATCTGCGAGGAGCTGCATCAGGCCGGGGTGCCCGGCGGCGTGTTCGCGTCGCTGTTCACGTGCGGCATCGCGGTGCCGCACATGATCGCCTCGGGCGACGAGCGGCTCATCGAGACCTACGTGCGACCGACGCTGCGCGGCGAGAAGATCGGCTCGCTGGCCATCACCGAACCGGGCGGCGGCTCCGACGTCGGGCACCTCACCACGCGCGCCGACCGCGATGGGGACTCCTACGTGCTCAACGGCGCGAAGACCTACATCACGTCGGGCGTGCGTGCGGACTACGTGGTCACCGCGGCGCGCACCGGTGGCCCCGGCGCCGCAGGGGTGTCGCTGATCGTGGTCGACAAGGGCACCCCCGGCTTCGAGGTGAGCCGCAAGCTGGAGAAGATGGGTTGGCGCTCCTCGGACACCGCCGAGTTGTCCTACGTCGATGCCCGGGTGCCGGTGACGAACCTGATCGGCGCGGAGAACACCGGCTTCCTGCAGATCGCGGCGGCGTTCGTCTCCGAACGTGTCGGCCTTGCGGCACAGGCGTATTCGGGTGCCCAGCGCTGCCTTGACCTGACGGTGGCGTGGTGTCGCGATCGGGAGACGTTCGGCCGGCCGCTGATCTCGCGGCAGGCCGTGCAGAACACGCTGGCCGACATGGCGCGTCGCATCGACGTCGCCCGGGTGTACACCCGCACGCTCGTCGAACGCCAGTTGGCCGGCGACCCCAACCTGATCACCGAGGTGTGCTTCGCCAAGAACACCGCAGTGGAGGCCGGTGAGTGGGTGGCGAACGCCGCCGTGCAGCTGTTCGGCGGCATGGGCTACATGGCCGAGTCCGAGATCGAACGGCAGTACCGCGACATGCGCATCCTGGGCATCGGCGGCGGCACCACCGAGATCCTGACCGGCCTGGCGGCCAAGACACTGGGCTTTCAGGCATGACCCCGTTGAAGTCGATGCTCGACACCCGCGGTGACGGCTATCGTGCCGCCGCGGAGGCCATGTCGATCAAGCTCGCCGAACTCGACGCCGAGCACGCCAAGGCGCTCGGCGGCGGCGGCGCGAAGTACGTCGATCGTCATCACGCGCGCGGCAAGCTCACCGCGCGGGAACGCATCGAGCTGCTGGTGGACGCGGATTCGCCGTTCCTGGAGTTGAGCCCGCTGGCGGCCTGGGGCACCGACTTCACCGTCGGCGCCAGCGTCGTCACCGGGATCGGGGTCGTCGAGGGCGTCGAATGTCTGGTGGTGGCCAACGACCCGACCGTCAAGGGTGGTACCAGCAACCCCTGGACGCTCAAGAAGATCCTGCGGGCCAACCAGATCGCGCTGCAGAACCGCCTGCCCGTGATCTCGCTGGTCGAGTCCGGCGGCGCGGACCTGCCGACGCAGAAGGAGATCTTCATCCCCGGCGGGCAGATGTTCCGCGACCTGACCCGCCTGTCGGCCGCGGGCATCCCCACCATCGCGCTGGTGTTCGGCAACTCGACCGCCGGTGGCGCCTACGTGCCCGGCATGTCCGACCACGTCGTGATGATCAAGGAACGCTCGAAGGTGTTCCTCGCCGGGCCTCCGCTGGTGAAGATGGCCACCGGCGAGGAGTCCGACGACGAGTCCCTCGGTGGCGCCGAGATGCACGCCCGCACTTCGGGTCTCGGTGACTACTTCGCCGTCGACGAACCCGACGCCGTGCGCATCGGCAGGCGCATCGTGGCGCGGCTCAACTGGCGCAAGCAGGGGCCGACTCCCGGCCCGGTGCGCCCGCCGGCGTACGACCCCGAGGAGCTGATCGGCATCGTGCCCGCCGATCTGCGCATCCCGTTCGACCCCCGCGACGTGATCGCCCGCATCGTGGACGGCTCGGACTTCGACGAGTTCAAGCCCCTCTACGGCGGATCACTGGTCACGGGATGGGCCACGCTGCACGGCCATCCCGTGGGCATCCTCGCCAATGCGCGCGGCGTGCTGTTCAGCGAGGAGTCGCAGAAGGCCACGCAGTTCATCCAGTTGGCCAACCGGTCGGACACGCCACTGCTCTTCTTGCACAACACCACCGGCTACATGGTGGGCCGCAAGTACGAGGAGGGCGGCATGATCAAGCACGGCTCGATGATGATCAACGCGGTGTCCAATTCGACGGTGCCGCACATCTCGTTGCTCATCGGCGCCTCCTACGGTGCGGGCCACTACGGGATGTGCGGCCGTGCCTACGATCCGCGGTTCCTGTTCGCCTGGCCCAGCTCGAAGTCCGCCGTGATGGGCGGTACGCAGTTGGCAGGCGTGCTGTCGATCGTCAGCCGGGCGGCGGCCGAGGCCCGCGGTCAGCAGGTCGACGAGGACGCCGATGCCGCGTTGCGCGCCGCGGTCGAGGCGCAGATCGAGGCGGAGTCGCTGCCGACGTTCCTGTCGGGTCGGCTCTACGACGACGGGGTCATCGATCCCCGCGACACGCGGACGGTCCTCGGAATGTGCCTGTCCGCCATCGCCAGTGGTCCCGTCGAGGGGACGTCGAACTTCGGCGTCTTCCGGATGTGAGCGCCCTCGTGATTTCGGCGCGCTCGTGTTCGGTCAGCGACGGTTTCCGCGCCGAAATCGCAAGGAAGGGAAATCCGTGATTCAACGAGTGCTCGTCGCCAACCGCGGGGAGATCGCCCGCCGGGTGTTCGCGACGTGCCGCCGGCTGGGCATCGGCACGGTCGCGGTGTACACCGACCCCGACGCCGGGAGCCCGCACGTCGCGGAGGCCGACGTGCGCGTGCGCCTCGACGGGCGCAACGGCTACCTCGACGTCGACCAGCTGATCGCCGCCGCGCGAGCCTCGGGCGCCGACGCGATCCATCCCGGGTACGGATTCCTCTCGGAGAACCCCGATTTCGCCAAGGCGGTCGTCGATGCGGAGCTGACGTGGATCGGCCCGCCGGTCGCCGCGGTGCGCGCGATGGGCTCGAAGATCGAAGCGAAGAAGATGATGGCCGCCGCAGGGGTGCCCGTCCTCGCCGAACTCGACCCCGCGACCGTCACCGCCGAGGACCTGCCGGTGTTGATCAAGGCGTCCGCGGGCGGCGGCGGTCGCGGCATGCGCGTGGTGCGCGAGGTGGGTGAGCTGCGAGGGCAGGTCGAGGCCGCGCGCCGTGAGGCGCAGTCCGCCTTCGGCGATCCGACGGTGTTCTGCGAGCGCTACCTCGCCTCGGGACACCACGTCGAGGTACAGGTGATGGCCGACGCCCACGGCACGGTGTGGGCGGTCGGCGAACGCGAGTGCTCCATTCAGCGACGCCACCAGAAGGTGGTCGAAGAGGCGCCGTCACCGTTGGTGGAACGCACCCCCGGGATGCGCGAGAAGCTCTTCGAGGCGGCGCGGTTGGCCGCCAAGGCCATCGACTACACCGGCGCGGGCACCGTGGAGTTCATGGCCGACCACGATGGCGACTTCTTCTTCCTGGAGATGAACACGCGGTTGCAGGTCGAGCACCCGGTCACCGAGGAGACCACCGGCCTCGATCTGGTGGAGTTGCAGCTCGACGTGGCCGCCGGTGGGCGTCTGGCATCCGCACCGCCTGCGGCGCGGGGGCATTCGATCGAGGTGCGGTTGTACGCCGAGGACCCCGCCAAGGACTGGCAGCCCCAGGCCGGGCCGGTGCACCGGTTCGAGGTGCCCACCGCGCGTGCGGCGTTCGGCACGCTGGGCGTGACCGGCGTGCGCGTGGACAGCGGCGTCACGGGTGGGTCCGAGGTGTCGGTGTTCTACGACCCCATGCTGGCCAAGGTCATCTCGTTCGCGCCCACCCGCCCCCAGGCCGCCGCGATCCTCGCCGACGCCCTGGTCCGCACCCGCCTGCACGGCATCACGACGAACCGGGACCTGTTGGTCAACGTGCTGCGGCACCCGGCGTTCGTCGACGGCGCCACCGACACCGCGTTCTTCGACACGCACGGCCTGGCCACGCTGGCCGCGCCCGTGGCTCCCGCCAACACGACCCGGCTGGCCGCCATCGCGGCGGCGCTGGCCGATGCCGCGCAGAACCGGTCATCGGCGTCCGTCCTGGGCGGCATGCCCAGCGGCTGGCGCAACCTGGCGTCGGGATACCAGGTCAAGGGGTATACCGACACCGCGGGTGAGCCGTTCGAGGTGCGCTACCGGTTCGTCCGCGGTCGGCTGCAGCTTCCCGACGACGGCGAGGTCACCCTGGTCTCGTCCACGCCCGATCGCATCGTGCTGTCGGCAGGCGGCGTCGAGCGTGCATTCGACGTGGACCGTTACGGCTCCAGTGTCTACGTCGACGGCGCCTCGGGCTCGGTGCGATTGACGGCGACACCGCGCTTCGGCGACCCGGATGCGGCCGTCGCCCGGGGATCGCTGCTGGCGCCGATGCCGGGCTCGGTGGTGCGCGTCGGTGCGACCGTGGGCGACACGGTGGCGGCCGGGCAGCCGTTGATCTGGTTGGAAGCCATGAAGATGGAGCACACCATCGCCGCCCCCGGTGACGGTGTGCTCGCCGAACTCCACGTCGAAGCCGGCCAGCAGGTCGACGTCGGCACCGTACTCGCACGCGTCGAGTAACCCAATCCGAGGAGAAGCACATGAGTTTCGTCGAAACCGACGAGCAGCGGGAACTCCGCAAGGCCGTATCGCAATTTGCGGCGGGCTACGGTGAGAAGTACTACCTGGAGAAGGCCAGGGCCGGCGAGCACACCACCGAGTTGTGGAGTGAGGCAGGAAAACTGGGCTTCATCGGGGTCAACCTGCCGGAGGAGTACGGCGGCGGTGGCGCCGGCATGTACGAGCTGAGCCTCGTCATGGAGGAGATGGCCGCGGCTGGGTCCGCACTGCTGATGATGGTGGTCTCCCCGGCCATCAACGGGACGATCATCAGCAAGTTCGGCACCACCGAGCAGAAGCAGCGGTGGCTTCCCGGCATCGCCGACGGCACCATCACCATGGCCTTCGCGATCACCGAGCCCGACGCCGGGTCCAACTCCCACAGGATCACCACCACTGCACGACGCGACGGCAGCGACTGGATCCTCAGCGGCCAGAAGGTGTACATCTCCGGTGTGGATCAGGCGCAGGCCGTGCTGGTGGTGGGGCGCACCGAAGACCACAAGACCGGCAACCTGAAGCCGGCGCTTTTCGTGGTCCCCACGGACACACCGGGATTGAGCTACACGAAGATCCCGATGGAGATCGTCAGCCCGGAGTTCCAGTTCCAGCTGTTCCTCGACGACGTGCGGCTGCCGGCGGACGCCCTGGTGGGCTCCGAGGACGCAGCCATCGCGCAGTTGTTCGCCGGGCTGAACCCGGAGCGGATCATGGGGGCGGCCAGCGCGGTCGGCATGGGCCGGTTCGCCATCGGCAAGGCCACCGAGTACGTCAAGACCCGGCAGGTGTGGAAGACGCCCATCGGCTCGCATCAGGGCATCGCGCATCCGTTGGCGCAGAACCACATCGAGGTCGAGCTGGCCAAGCTGATGATGCAGAAGGCTGCGGCGTTGTACGACCTCGGCGACGACGGCGGTGCCGCGGAGGCCGCGAACATGGCCAAGTATGCGGCCGGTGAGGCGTCGGTGCGTGCGGTGGATCAGGCCGTGCAGTCGCTGGGCGGCAACGGGCTGACCAAGGAGTACGGCATCGCCTCGGTGCTGGTGGCGTCGCGACTGGCCCGGATAGCGCCGGTGAGCCGGGAGATGATCCTGAACTTCGTGGCGCAGACGTCGCTGGGTCTCCCCCGGAGCTACTGATGAGCGCGTGCGCGAAGAGGCGGGGGCACCGATGAGCGCTTGCGCGAAGAGGCGAGGGCACCGATGAGCGCCCGCGCGAAGAGGCGAGGGCACCGATGAGCGCCCGCGCGAAGAGGCGAGGACACCGATGACCGACCTGGTCCGCTATTCGGCCGAGGCGGGCGTCGCGCGGTTGACCCTCGACTCGCCTCACAATCGCAACGCGCTGTCGAGCACGCTGGTCGCAGCCCTACACCAGGGTCTGGACCGGGCGGCAGCCGATCCGGCGGTGCGTTGCGTCGTGCTGGGACACACCGGTGGAACATTCTGTGCGGGGGCCGATCTCAGCGAGGCGACCGGAGGTGACCCGGGTGAGCTGGCGCTGGCGCGCGCCACGGAGATGGCCGCGACGCTGAGAGCCATCGTGGCGCTTCCCGTGCCGGTGATCGGCGCCGTGAACGGCCACGTCCGCGCCGGCGGGCTCGGGCTGGTGGGAGCGTGTGACATGGTGGTCGCCGGGCCTGCGAGCACGTTCGCCCTTACCGAGGCGCGGATCGGCGTGGCGCCGTCGATCATCTCGCTGACGTTGCTGCCGAAGCTCACCGCGCGCGCGGCGGGCCGCTACTTCGTCACGGGTGAGAAGTTCGACGCCGCCGAGGCCGCGGCCATCGGGTTGGTGACGGTGGCCGCCGACGACGTGGAGGCGCGGGTGCGCGAGCTGGCGGCCGAGGTGGCCAAGGGCTCACCGCAGGGGCTGGCGACGTCGAAGGCGTTGACGACGGCGGCCCTGCTGGAGGCGTTCGACCGGGACGCGCAGCGGCTGGCCGAGCAATCGGCGGCCCTGTTCGTCTCCGACGAGGCGCGCGAAGGCATGATGGCGTTTCTCCAGAAGCGTCCGCCCAGTTGGACGCCTTCGTGACCGTGGCGCACGTCGCCTGACACGCCTGCCGAATGTTTCACGGGTTGCCGGAGTGGCAACGCAAACTACATGGATTCCGTGAGGAGTTCGACCTCCCCCTTGCATGTGCCGAGGTTAGTCGTAGGCTCGTCGATGATGAGCACTCCAGCGCCGCGTAGTAAATCGATGCGCGTTGCCGATGCCGACCGCATGCAGGTCGCCCAGTTGCTCACCGAAGCCGCCGCGCAGGGGCGTCTCCAGATGAGTGAGTACGAGCAGCGCCTGGCCAAGGCCTACGGGGCGCAGACCTACGGCGAACTGGACAGGTTGTGCGCCGATCTGCCGGGCGTGGCCTCGACGGCCGCCTCCGGAACCCCGAGCCAGCCGGCGCCGTCCACGCTGCTGCTCGCCATCATGAGCGGATTCGAGCGGCGGGGACGGTGGAACGTGCCGAAGCGCGTGACCGCGGTCGCCGTGTTCGGCGGGGGCGTCATCGACCTGCGCTATGCGGACTTCACCTCGCACGACGTCGAGATCAACTCGTACGCCGTGTTCGGCGGTCAGACCATCCTGGTGCCGCCCGAGGTCAACGTGCGGGTGCGCGGGGTCGGCGTCATGGGTGGGTTCGACCACGTCGGCGAGATGGGGTCGCCGGGTGCCCCGTCCGTGACGATCAAGGGCTTCTCGCTGTGGGGCAGCGTCAGCATCAAGCGCAAGAAACGCAAGGCCACCTAACCCGCCACTGCCGTCGAACGCACATCGGCCACCTCCGGATTCGGAGGGGGCCGATGCGTCGTCGTGGGTCTACTCGTTGGCGCTGGAGCCGCCGCCGGAGCCGCTGCCCTTGCTACCGCTGCCTGCGCCACCGCCGGTGGACGAGCCGCCGTCGGAGCCGCCGCCGGCGGGCGCACCGCCGCCGGTCACGCTCTTGACCACGGCGTTCGCGATGTCGCCGAACACGCCCCAGCCGGTGGCGCCACCGCCGCCGCTGCCACCGCCACCCGGGATGATGATGGTGGGCTCGAACTTGTTGCCGGACTTGGTGGTGTCGTCGTCGCTGCTGGTTGCGGCGGGCTTTTCCTTGACCTTGGAGGTCGACTTCTTCGCCGGCTCGGGCGACGAGGCGGCGTCGGGTGCGGACGCCGAGTCGGCCTGCGACGCGGCCGGCTTGGCCGGGGTGTCGGCCACGACCGGCTTGGTCACCGGCTTGACGACCTCGGGCGCGGGCTTGACCTCGGGCGTGGTCGCGTCCTCGGGCGTCGTCGTGCCGCCGGTCTCGAGCGCCACGTCCTCGGTCACGACGGGCGTCTTGGCCGAGTCTCCGGTCTCGGGCGCCTCCGCCTTGGCGGGCGTCTTCGCCGCGGTCGTGGCGCTCACGGCGACGACGTCGGACTTCGACGTGCCGTTGGTCGACGTCACCTTGAGGCGCTGCAGCGCCTGCACGCCCGCGGCCTGCTCGGGTGTCTGCGCAGCGTCGGCGGTGTCGACGGTCTGATTCGCCGCAACACGTGATGTCAAAGAATCATCGCCTTCGTCCGGGTCAACGGGCGCCGGCCCCACCAGCAGGTAGCGGACCACACCGGAAAGACCGTTTTCGAAGAACTCGTTGATGAGGTCGGCTTGCACGGTGTTCGCGCCCGCCGCGCGGAGCAACTGTGTCTGTACGACCTGAGTGACACCGCCGTCGAAGAAGTCGTTGACGGCCTCGTTCAGGTTGGCGTCTCCGGCGGTTGCGTTGCTGACCTGCGTTTGAACGACCTTGTCGATGCCGTCGCCGTAGAAGTCCGTGAGGAACTGACGCTGCCCGGGATCGGTCGTCGCATCCATCAACGCCTGGTAGCTGACGCCAGTGATGCCCTGGAATCCGGGCCTTATCGCGGATCCGGGGATCGGATTGGCGATGTCGAAGAAGATGTTGAGGTACGGCGTGGTGGTGGGGACGGCCGGCTTGGTGGGGTCGGTACCCGCGGGCGTGCCCGGGTCGCCGCCCAGCAGACGCCACGCGACCTGGCTGGCGCCGCCGTCGAAGAAGTCGTTGGTGAGCGTGCCCGCGGTGCTGTCCGGCGGGATGATGACGCCGAGCAGCGACTGGGCCAGCAGGGTGGCGCCGCCGGTGTAGTAGATCTTGATGAGCTGTTCGGCCAGCGGGTTGCCCGCTACCGCGGCCTCGGCGAGCCTTGCGGCCACCGATGCGGCGCCTCCGGTGAAGAAGTCCTGGACCAGTGTCGCGTCGCCGGTGGCCTCCATCAGGAGCTGGTACAGCACGCCGGTGGCGCCCGTGGTGCCGGGCAGCACCTCGTCGAAGCCGGGCACGCCGTTGTAGGGGTTCACGCCGAAGTAGACGTTGATCAGATCCTTGAGATCGGCGGCCAGCTTCACCTGCGCCTCGGTCGCCTGCGCCACCTGAATGTCGCGGGGCGCCAGCGGCGGTGCCAGGGCCGGCGTCACGGCAATCAGGCCGGCCGTGGCGAAGGCCACACCGGCGGTGAGGTACGAGCGAGCTACTGCCATGGGAGGACCCTTCGGGTTGCGACGACTGCGAGGCTTCGGAAAACCTGAGAAACGACCAAGAGGATACTAATACGCGCTCGCGAAAATTTGCCACGCGAAAGTCACATACCCTTGGGATGATCTGTGGCGCTCGACGCGCGTGGACGCCAAGGCCTCTGGTCAGACCCTGTGCAACCGCTCAACTTCACCGCCGAGCACGACGTGAACAGCAGGACGCGAGCCGGCTTCTTCGACTGCCGCGAGTTTGCCGACCGATATCGTTAAGGTCACATAATAATTTCGGATGCAACGATGTCAGCAAATTTCGGCGCCCCGGGCGGGCCGCCAGGAGGCTCGGCTGCCCGGAGTCGATGCCGACGTCGGGCGCTGGGCCACCATGCCCGCGCAAACCCCGGATTCACCCGCCGGCGTGTCGCACGTCGAACCGCAGGTGCCGCGCGCCGGTCCCTCCGCGCCAGGGCACTACACCAGTTAGCTGAATACTCGCTGTACACGAGGCCGTGGCTCCGCTGAGACCTCGCACCGAGCCGTGCTGTGTTTGCGGACGGAAACGACGTCCGGCGCCCCTCCCACGTGGGGCGGAGCGCCGGAACGCGGTGGAACGTCAGCCTTCGCTACCGCCACTCGACTCCGAGGTCGACCCCGAGGGCGACTTCGCCGGGCCATTGGGCGACGCCGCACCGGCGCCGCTGATGCCCTTGCCGATGGCGTCGGCGATCTGGCCGAAGATCCCCCAGCTACCGCCGCCGCTTCCCGACTTGCCGCCCGGGAGGATGATCGGGTCCACCTCGACCTTGTTGCCACCCTTCATGGCTTCCGTGGCATCGGTGGCGCCGCTCTTCTCCTTCACCGACGACGTGGACTTCACCGGGGCGGGGTCGGGATCGGCCGCCGGTGCGGGATCGGCGGCAGGCGTCGACACCGGCGCGGGGGCCGCCGCCGGCTGCACCTCGGGCGCCGACTCCTTGGCCACCTCGACGACGGGCGCGGCGACGGCCGGCTGGACCTGTGGCGCCTTGGCCGGCTCGGGCGCGGGCACCGCGAGCTTGGCGGTGCGCGACGAGACGACGGGCGTCGACTCGGCCGCCGCCGGCTCGGGAGTGGACGCGGCGACATCGCCGGCTTGCGGTGTCGCAGATTGCTCGGGCGCGGCCAGTCGGCTCATCGCCACGAGCGCGGTCGTGTCCGGGGCCTGCTGGGTCGTCTCCGCAGGCTCTTCCGCAGGCGGCACCGGGCCGGTCAGCAGGTAGCGCACCACACCGAAGAACCCGTTGCCGAAGAACTCGTTGATGATGTTCTGCTGGTTCGGATCTGCCGTGCGGGCCAGCAGCTGCTCCTGAACGACTTGCGAGGCGCCACCGTGGAAGAAGGCGTCGAGCACGTCGAACTGCTCATCAGAGAGATCTCCGGAGTTGTTTGCCTCCACGATCCGCTGATAGACCACCCCGGAGACGCCGTGCAGCGACGGGTCCGACGAGATGCCGGTGTTCATGCCAGCGGCGTTCTCATCGCCGTACGGGTTGTTGATGTTGAAGAACGCGCTGAGGTACGGCGTGGACGAGGTGTTTGGGTCGGTGAAGTCACCGCCGAGCTGGCGGTAGGCCAGCCGGGTCGCGCCTCCTGTATAGAAGTCGTCGAGAAACTGTCGTTGTACGGGGTCTTGGAACCGGTCGCGCAGCTGCGTGTGCGTGACCTGAGTCAGGCCACCTTCGAAGAAGTCGGTCAGCACGCCCTTCTGCTCGGGCGTCAGCTCGGATTCCAGGAGGCGCTGATAGATGACGCCGGAGGCACCCCGCAGCCCCGGGTTGTCGGGGGTGCCCTGGTTGAAGAAGATCCTCAGGTAGTTCGCGGTGTCGGGGTTGGTGGTGCCGCTGAGTAGGTAGTCGTAGACCACCTTGTCCGCGCCCTGCTGGAAGAACGAATCCAGCGTCTGCTTGTTGGGCGGGTAGCCACCGAACTGGTCGAGCAGCAGCTGGTAGATGACACCCGACAGCCGGGCGGTACCGGGCGAGTCGGGGGTGATGAGGGTGGGCTCGTCCCCGAAGTAGACGTTGATGAGGTCCGCGAGGTCGGCAGACAGGGCGACGTTGGCCGCCACCTTCTCCTCACGCTGCGTCAGTTGCGGAACGATCGCCGGCATATAGGCCATGACACCCGCCGCAGCGAACGCAACACCGGCGGTGACGAAGGGACGCAGTGCCATGAGGACTCCTGAGAGGAAACTGAGAAAGGCGCGACTGCGAACATCATGACACACACGAGCAAAGATCGGAATGCCAGCGGCAAACTATTTGAGCAGTAATTTACGGGGACGCTGATAAACCAACTTACCCGTACGCTGGGGATACTTGGAACTAGATCAAAAGGCCCAGCAAATAGCCCCCAGCAAAGTGGCTAAGCACTGGCCGGTGTTGACATGTTCCCACTCGCAAGCAGACGCGAACGTGCCCCGAATCGCGGGATTCGGGGCACGTTCGGGTCTGCTCGGACGGTCAGCGGCGGCGGCGCGCCCGCAGGTAGTCGCTGACGACGGCGGCACCCAGGCCGTCGAGTTCGGGGACCACCACCCGCCCCTCGACTCGGCGCGCCACCTGGTCGATGAAGCGCGCCAGCCCCGGGTCGCTGCCGAGGCGGAAGATCGTCACCTGCGCACCCATGCGGGCCACCTCGTCGAAGCCGCGCACGGTCGCCGCGATCGTGCGGGGATGCGGCGGGTAGTCGAAGAACACCCCGGTACCCTCGTCGCCGCCCCAGTCCTCCAGGTGCGCCGTGGGTTCCCCGTCGGTGACGACGAGCACGGTCGGCTGCGCGTTGGGGTGCCGGCGTAGGTGCCGGGTGGCCAGGGCCAGCGCGTGGTGCAGGTTGGTCCCCTGTTCGAACACGCCTTCCATGCCGGTCAGTTCGGCGGCAGTGACGGTGCGGGCGTGGCGACCGAACGCGATGATCTGCAGGGCGTCGGAACGGAACCGCGTGCTCACCAGATGGTTGAGCGCCAGCGCGGTGCGTTTCATGGGGAGCCAGCGCTGCTCCATCACCATCGAGAACGACGTGTCGACGAGCAGGGCGACGACGGCCTGGGTGCGCGCCTCGGTCTCGGAGACCTCGACGTCGTCCGTCGTGATGCGCAGCGGACGCTCCAGCGTCCCCGTAGCTGGCGCCATCCCCCCGTCGCGACCGATCCCCCCGTCACTGCGCTCCTGCCCGCCGGCCCTGCGCAACACCGCATTCGTCAGCGTCCGCGTCACGTTCCACGGCTCGGTGTCACCGAACTGCCACGGCCGCGTCGCACCGGTCAGTTCTCCGGCAGCTCCTGCCCGCCGTGTCTCGCGTTCCCCGTGGTGCCCCGAGAGTCGTTGCGCGACGTCACGTAGGGCGGCCTGGCCGAGCTGGCGCATGGCCTTCGGCGACAACCGCCACTGCCCGTCCGACCCGCGATCCAGGAAACCCTGGTTCATCAGGGCGCGTTCGAGTTCGGCGAGCGTGCGGGCGTCGACGGCGGCGTCCTCGCCGAGTTGGCGCGCCAGCATGTCGAGGTCGACGTCGTCCATCTGCGCGCCGGCGTAGCCCTGGGACAGCTGTTCGGCGAGTTGCTCGAGTTCGGCGATGTCGGCCATCGCCTGGGCGCCCTCACCCATGCCGAACGGGTTCTCGCCCTTGAAGTTCGACGATCCGGTCCAGTCCTCGCCAGGACGAGCCGCCTGCAGGTGGCCGTCGAGGCGGCTCAGCGCGTTCTGCAGCGATGGCGAGCCGAACGCCTGCTGCGCCAACGCGTCCAGTTCGGCGCGCTGCTGCTCGGTGAGGCTGTTGCGGAACCGCTGGGCGGCGGCGGCGCGGGCGGCCAGCGAGTCGAGTAGCTCGTCGATGTCGCGCGGGTTCTCCGGGAAGAACTCGCCGTGCTTGGCCATGAAGTCCTGGAAGTCCTCGGGCGAGTCCTCGCCCCTGGCGTGCTTGTCCAGCAGGTCGTTGAGGTCGTCGAGCATGTCGTTGACGCGCTGCCGATCCTCATCGGTGGCGTTCTCGAGCGCCTGCTTCATGCCCGCGAAGCGCTGGTCGAGCATCTCCCGACCCATCAAATCCTTGATCTGCTCGTACTTCTCGCGGGCCTCTGCGCTGCGCCACTCGTATTCGGCGAGCTCCTGGACGGCCTTGGCCGGTGACGGCGGCAGCGATTCGAGCTGGAGTTCCCCGAAGCGGGCGTCGTCGTCGAGCGCGCGGGCCAGTTCCTTGCGTTCGGCCAGCACCGCCTCGTCGAGCAGCTTCTTGATCTCCTGCAGCGTGCCGTTGAGATTGTTGCGCTGCAACAGCTTTCGCCGCTTACTGTTGGCTTCGGCCGCCAGCCGGTCCGCCCCGCGCATGTCCTTCATGCCCCGACGCAGCAACTCCTGCAAGGCCCGCCGCGGGGAACTGCCCTCCATGACGTCCTGGCCGATGGCCTCGAGCGCCTCCCTCAGATCCACCGGCGGGGCCAAGGGATCTGGCCCGCCGGTGTATCGCGAGTACCGGGACGACCGCCCGTGGTGTGCATCAGCCATAGACGGTTTCACCCTCGTCCGACACCTTGTCGATGCGCTTGGCCAGGTACAGCGCCTCCAGCGCCAATTCCAGGGCAGCGGCGCGTTCTCCTTCGCTGCTCGCCCCCAGCCGGGAGGCGATCTGGTCGATCACGGGCAGGTCGGGCAGCGCGGCCAGCACCGCCTTGGCGGCCACGCGCTCCCCCGTCGTCACCGGCGCGCCGTCTTCGATGGCGGACACCAGCGGACCCACGTCCAGACCGCCGAGCAGCCGCTGCGCGGTGTCCGCGGTGGCGCGGCGCAGCAGGTGTTCGAGGATGGCCTGCTCGCGTCCTTCCTCACCGGACTCGAACTCGAGCTTGCCGCGCAACACGTCGATGATGGTCTGCAGGTCGACGACGCGGGCGACGGGCGCCTCCTCGCCGAGGATCGTCGAGCGGTGCCTGGCGGCCGCGGCCACCGTCTCGGCCGCTGCGATGGCGAACCGCGCCGAGACGCCGGAGCGCTGATCGATCGACTGCGATTCGCGCAGGCTGCGCGCGAACCGCGCCACGATCTGCAGCAGGTAGTCGGGGACGGCGGCGGTGAGGTTGGCCTCCTGGTTGATGACGCCGACCTCGGCCTCCAGCTGCAGCGGGTAGTGCGTGCGGATCTCGGCGCCGAACCGGTCCTTGAGCGGCGTGATGATGCGGCCGCGGTTGGTGTAGTCCTCGGGGTTGGCGCTGGCGACCACCAGCACGTCGAGCGGCAGGCGCAGCGTGTAGCCACGCACCTGGATGTCGCGCTCCTCCATGACGTTGAGCATCGCGACCTGGATGCGCTCGGCGAGGTCGGGCAGCTCGTTGACGGCGACGATGCCGCGGTGGGCGCGGGGAATCAGCCCGAACGCGATGGTCTCGGGGTCGCCGAGGCTGCGGCCCTCGGCCACCTTGATCGGGTCGATGTCACCGACGAGGTCGGCGACGCTGGTGTCGGGGGTCGCGAGCTTCTCGGTGTAGCGCTCGCTGCGGTGCCGCCACGTGATGGGCAGGTCGTCACCCGAGGTGGCGGCCCTGCGGATCGACTCGGGGGTGATGGGGCTGAACGGGTGCTCGCCAAGTTCCGATCCCTCGATGACGGGCGTCCACTCGTCGAGCAGCCCGGACAGGGCGCGCAGCAGCCGCGTCTTGCCCTGGCCGCGTTCGCCGAGCAGCACCACGTCGTGGCCGGCGATCAGCGCACGTTCCAGCTGCGGCAGCACGGTGTCCTCGAAGCCGAGAATGCCCTGCCACACGTCGCGCCGCTCGGCCAGCGCGGCCAGCAGGTTCTCGCGGATCTCTTCCTTGACTCCCCGCTCGCGGTGGCCAGAAGCGCGCAGTTCGCCGACGGTGCGGGGCAAGTCAGGCAAGTCAGGCAAGTTCTTGGGTGCGGTCACCACTCCACGCTACGACTGCCCGCCACCGGCGGCACGGGTTCGCCTCGTGGTTACGCCATCAGCGCAGGCGGGAATAGGTCGGGAACGGGTGTTGCCCACCCCACCCACCCCCGCGACCAGACGCGAATGTCCGCATCGGCCCAGGAGCCAGCGGACGTTTGCGTCTGCTCGCGGGGCACGGTCAGTGGGCGAAGTGACGCGCCCCGGTGAGGTACAGCGTGACGCCCGCCTTGGCGGCTGCCGCGGCGACCTCGTCGTCGCGGACCGATCCGCCCGGGTGCACGATGGCGCGGACGCCGGCGGCGGTCAGCACCTCCAGCCCGTCCGGGAACGGGAAGAACGCGTCGGACGACGCGACGGCCCCCGCCACCCGGTCGCCGCCACGCTCGACGGCAAGTCGCGCGGCGTCCACCCGGTTCACCTGGCCCATGCCGACGCCGACCGTGGCTCCGTCCTTGACGACGACGATGGCGTTGGACTTCACGGCGCGGCAGGCGCGCCACGCGAAGACCAGTTCGGCGAGGGTGTCCGCGTCGGCGGGCTCGCCGGTCGCGAGCGTCCAGTTCGCCGGGTCGTCGCCCTCGGCGTCGACGGCGTCGGTCTGCTGCACCAGCAGGCCGCCGCTGACCTTGCGGAACTCCGTCTCGCCGCGCTGCGGCTCCGCGGCCACCAGCACGCGGATGTTCTTCTTGCGGGCCAGGATCTCGACGGCACCCGGTTCGTAGGCCGGGGCGATGATGACCTCGGTGAAGATGTCGGCGACGGTCTCGGCCATCTCGACGCTCACCGTGGTGTTGGCGGCGATGACGCCGCCGAACGCGCTCAGCGGATCGCATTCGTGCGCCTTGCGGTGGGCGTCGGCCACCGACACCGACGAGACCGCGATGCCACAGGGGTTGGCGTGCTTGATGATCGCGACGCAGGTCTGCTCGTGGTCGAACGCGGCGCGCCACGCCGCGTCGGCGTCGGTGTAGTTGTTGTACGACATCTCCTTGCCGTGCAACTGTTCTGCCTGCGCCAGGCCGGGCCAGCCGGCGTCGTCGAGATACAGCGCGGCCTGCTGGTGCGGGTTCTCCCCGTACCGCAGCACGGCGCTGCGACGCCAGGTGCCGGCGTACCACTCGGGCAGCGGCCCGGCGGGCTGCTCGGGTGCCAGCGTCTGCCCCATCCAGGTGGCGACGGCGACGTCGTACTCGGCGGTGTGCCGGAAGGCCAACGATGCCAAGCGCTTCCGTTCGGGCAGCGTGAAGCCACCGGCGCGGACGGCGGCCAGTACGCCGTCGTAACCGCGGGGCTCGACGACGACGGCGACGCTCGGATGGTTCTTCGCGGCCGCGCGCACCATCGACGGTCCGCCGATGTCGATCTGTTCGACGCACTCGTCGACGTCGGCCCCGGACGCCACGGTCTCGCTGAACGGGTACAGGTTGACGACGACCAGTTCGAAGGCCTCGACCCCGAGATCGGCGAGCGCCGTGACGTGTTCGGGCTTGCGGGTGTCGGCGAGCAGACCGGCGTGCACGTGTGGGTGCAGCGTCTTGACGCGACCGTCGAGCACCTCGGGGAAGCCGGTGACGTCCTCCACCGGGGTCACCGGAACACCGGCTGCCGCAATGGTCTTCGCGGTGGAGCCGGTCGAGACGATGGTGACCCCCGCCTCGTGCAGTCCTTGCGCCAGTTCGGCGAGACCCGTCTTGTCGTAGACGCTGACCAGCGCCCGCTTGATCGCCCTGCGGCCGTCCGTGTCGCTCACTTCGCTGCTCCCCTGCACGTCGTCACCATTCCTTCTCGCGTGCCGGTCATCCCAGCGCCGCCTTCCGTCCCGTCCACGTCACGCCGCGAATCGCCATTGCCGCGAGGACGTCCACCAACAACCGTCGTTCCACGACCTTGATGCGCTCGTGCAGCGTCGCCTCGTCGTCGCCGTCGAGCACGGGCACCGCCTCTTGCGCCAGGATGGGGCCGGTGTCCACGCCGGCGTCCACCAGGTGCACGGTGCACCCTGTGACGCGCACGCCGTAGGCGAGCGCGTCGGGCACCGCGTGGGCGCCGGGGAACGCCGGAAGCAACGCCGGATGGGTGTTGACCACCCGCCCCATGAACCGCGAGAGGAACTGCGGGCCAAGGATCTTCATGAAGCCTGCGGAGACCACCAGGTCCGGCTGGTGCGCGTCGGTGGCGGCGGTGATCGCGGCGTCCCAGGCTGCCCTGTCGGGATGGTCCCCGAGGCGCTCGGTGTAGGCCGGAATGCCCGCGGCGGCGGCCACGTCGACGGCCCGGCACGCGCGGTCGGTGCCCACGGCGACCACGCGGGCGGGGAAGTCGTCCTTGGCGCTGGACAGCAGCGATTCGAGCAGCGATCCCGTGCCCGAGGCCAGCACGACCAGACGCGCGGGGGCGCTGGGGGGCACACGTCGCTCGGGCTGCACGCGAAGCAGCCTAATCGCCCGGCCCGCGTCTCTCGTCGGTGGTGGCACCGGGCCAATCGATCGATACGTCCTCGTCGGTCATGAAGTGGGCCTCGGGGTCGTCTTCGAGGTCGACGGGGCGCGGGTCGGGCCGGACCCGACGCGGGCGCGGCGGCGGCGTGTGCACGGGCTCGTCGGCCCGTTCGTCGACCCAGGGCGCGCGCGGCGCGGGTTCGGGATCCTCGACGTCGTCGTCGGCGGGCTCGTACCGTTGCGGCTCGCGGGGGGCCGTGTCGTCGGGCGGCGGGGCCGTGTCGTCGAGCGGCGCGAACGGGTCGTCGAGCCGCTCGGCGACCACCGGGGTGGCGGCGCCCAGCGTCAGCGTCGGCGCCGCAGTGGGCGGCGCGGTCTGACGGGGGCGCCGCGGCGTGCGCACCCACCGGACGCCGCCGGACATGAGAACCGTCAGCCCGCCGATCAGCAGATACCAGCTCAGCAGCGCGGGCGCGTAGGTGGTCTGGTCGACGCCGACGTCGCCGAAGTTGCCGAGCCGTCCGCTTCCGGCGAACGCCAGCAGGGTCATGATCCCGGTGGCGAGCGCCGCGGCGACGACGAGCTTGGCCGCGGCACCGCCGGGCGGCAGCGGGCGCCTGGCGCACTGCTGCCCCAGGGCGACGGCCGAGGCGGCGCCGACGATCAGCAGCGCCACCCACACCGGCCCCAGTGGCGGTGTGGGGGCGGCGGCCAACACCGGGACGGCGGGGACGTCGCCGCCGAGGACGGTGAAGGCGCTGAAGGTAGCGAGCCCGACGTGTGCGCTGGAGCCGACGGCGACGGCCGTGGTGCCGATGATCACGTTGGGCACGTAGAGCAGTGACAGCAGCGTGAGGCTGAGTTGCCCGAAGACCGAGTCGGTGATGGCGAACAGGTCGTGCATGGTGCCCCAGTGCACGATCAGCGACCCGGCGGTGACGACGCCGGACAGGGCGCAGAGCGCCAGGGCGCCTGCGGCTGCGGCGCGGCCGGCTTCGGGCAGCCAGGGCGGGACCCACGGCAGGTGGGTCAGCCGGCGTCGCAGGCGCGTGCCGACGCCGATGGCCGCTCCTGCCAGGTGTACGGCCAGCACGCCGCCGAAGGCGCGCAGCGCGCTGGGGGTTTGCAGTTCGGTGAGCACCGACGACGCGTCGTGGATGACGGCGAGCGTCAGCGCGGCGATGAGCAACGGGCCGCCCAGCGCGGATGCGGCCACCCACCGCGCCACGAACCAGGACGCGTTGGGCGCCAGGGCTCCTGCCGTGGTGCGGGCGGTGCCCCACACCATCGCCAACATCGGCAGCAGCGGCATGACGCCCAGCTCGCGGCCGCCGATCGAGACGGGCACCTGGTGCACGCCCAACCACATGCTGGCGATCGCGCCGAACGCGCCGGTCATGTCGCTGTTGGCGATCAGCAGCTGCAGCAGCACGACGGCAGCGATGATCACCAGCGCGACGACCGACGGGCCGAACGCGACCCTCAGCAGGTCGCGGGCCTGGCGTGCGCCGACGGGCCGGTTGTCCACTAGACGGGTCACTCCTCGCGCAGGCGGGTGCGCGCGCGGAACGGGTGCGCGCCGCTAGAGACTACGACTGTCCGGGAGTGGTCTGCGACGGCGCAGACTGTTGTGTCTGCTGTGTGGGTGCTGACTGTTGCGGCGCCGCGGTGGCCTGCGGGCCGGTGTCCTCGGAACTTCCCGGGGGCTGCGGCTGGCCGTAGGCGGGGAAACCGGTGGGCGGCGTCGGGGGGCCGGTGTGCCCGCTCTGGGCGCCGTAGGGGCTGCCCGACGCGGCACCGTAGCCGCCGTACTGCTGGGGTTGGCCCTGCTGGGGTTGGCCCTGCTGCGGTTGACCATAGCCGGGGCGCTGCTGCGCGCCCTGGTGCTGACCGGGCTGGTGCTGGCCCGGCTGGCCCGACTGGCCCGGCTGGCCCGACTGGCCGTAGTACTGCTGCTGCGGGGCGTAGCCGCCGTAGGGGGCGTCGTAGCGCTGCTTGGGCTCGGGGGCGGTGATGATGCCCGCGTCGAGCAGCAGGTTGCACACGGCGGCGCCCGCCTGCAGGAAGGTGAACACGATGACGAGGTACAGCGCCCAGCCGACGGACACCTCGGCCGGGGCCTTGAACACCTCGGCGAGCACCAGCAGGAACGACAGCGTCGAGATGACGGTGATCCAGCCGTGCAGCGCCTTCTGCTTGGGCAGCAGGGCCACGGCGGCGACCAGCCCGGCGAGCACCGACGCGATGACCGCGTTGTTGAGTCCGGGGGTGGTGCCGCTGGCGGTGCCCAGCTGCGGGAACTCCGAGTTGCTGATGGTGAACAGCGGCCCGAAGTTCGACAGGTAGACGGCCAGGCCGAAGACGGCCACGGCGATGCTCAGGTAGAACGGCAGCTTGCTCGGTCCCGCGGGAGCGGGGTCCGTCGGCCTGGCGAACTGCTGTGTGGGCGCCGCGAACTGGGTCGTCGGCGCGGGTGGCGGATAACCAGGGTTACCGGGCGGGTAGCTCATGACCTCTCCTGTGCTCCTCGATTCGCTCTCCCACGCTAGCGCACCGTCGGACGGACCCCGTCACCATCGCGGCGCGGGGCGCGCGAGCCCGCTCGCCGCGGCCGGGCCGCGGCGAGCCGGCACTCACGCGGAGACCAGCACCGGCGCCTCCGCCGAATCCTCCTCTGCGGTTTCGATTTCACGGACCAGCGGCAGCACCTTGGACCCGAAGTACTCGATCTCTTCCTGAAAGTGCAGGAAGCCGCCGAGGATGAGGTCGACGCCGCGCTTGCGGTAGGCGGCGATGCGCTCGGCGATCTGCTCCGGGGTGCCGATCAGCTGGGTGCGGAAGCCGTCGTTGTACTGCACCAGGTCCTCGAAGCTCGAGTCGGCCCACATGCCCTTCTTGTCGGCGGTGGAGTTGCCCGCCTGCTGCACGGCGGAGCGGAAGCCCTCGACGGCGGGCCGGTTGGCCTTGGCGACGATCTCCCTGAGGACGTCTCTGGCTTCCTTCTCGGTGTCCCTGGCGATGATGAAGCCGTTGAGCCCGAACTTGACCTCGCGGTCGACGCCGCGGGCGTGGTTGCGCACGTCGACCACTTGTTCGGTGACGCCGTCGAAGTCCTTGCCGTTGGAGAAGTACCAGTCGGCGTAGAGGCCACCGTTGCGGCGGGCTGCCGTCGAGTTGCCCCCTTGGAAGATCTCCGGATTCGGCCGCTCGGGGGTGTTGAACGGCTTGGGTTTGAGCGTGAAGTCGTGGATGCGGTAGAAGTCGCCGCGGAAGTCCACGTCGTCCTCGGTCCAGATCTTGCGCAGCACCTGGAGGAACTCGCCGCTGCGGCGGTAGCGCTCGTCGTGTTCCAGCCAGGGTTCTCCCAGGTGCGTGAACTCGTCCTTGAACCAGCCCGAGACGACGTTGACGGCGAAGCGGCCCTTGGACAATTGATCGGCGGTGGCGCCCAGTTTGGCCAGGACGGCGGGTTGCCACAGGCCGGGGTGCACCGCGGCGATCACCTTCAGCCGTTCGGTGGCCAGCAACAGCGCGAGGCTGAAGCTGGTGGACTCGTGCTGGTATTCGGCACCGTAACTGGCCTCGTAGCGCACCTGCGACAGCGCGTACTCGAA
The DNA here is from genome assembly GCF_058148405.1 of Mycobacterium sp. DHQP2018-32-09. Taxonomy (NCBI): domain Bacteria; kingdom Bacillati; phylum Actinomycetota; class Actinomycetes; order Mycobacteriales; family Mycobacteriaceae; genus Mycobacterium; species Mycobacterium sp. DHQP2018-32-09. The sequence goes on from NZ_JBYVYK010000010.1 coordinate 28,696, forward strand.
ACCGTTGCGTTCGGCGGTCTGGGCCAGCTTGACGTTGTAGTCGTAGCCCCAGTCGGTGCGCTGCTCGATGTCACTGGTCACCAGGCCGCCGCTGACATTGGGCACCCAGTACGCGAACCGGACGTGGTCGGCGATGCGTTCTGTCGTCATGAACAGCCATCCCAGCAACTTCGTCCGGCGAGGTCACGGGTAAGGATCGGGCTGAGCGGAATGCGGGCGCGGGCGTCCAACGTGCGCCCGCCGCCGTCCAGCCCACCTGGGAGGAGTCTTGCGCACACGGACTGAAACACGTTCTAATTCTGGGCATGGACTACGGGCTCGTTCTCTTCACCAGCGATCGTGGCATCGCTCCCGCGGCTGCGGCCAAGCTCGCCGACGAGCATGGCTTCACCACCTTCTACGTGCCCGAGCACACCCACATCCCGATCAAGCGCGAGGCCGCCCACCCCACGACGGGTGACGAGACGCTGCCCGACGACCGCTACATGCGCACGCTCGACCCCTGGGTGTCACTGGGCGCGGCAGCCGCGGTGACGACGCGGGTGCGGTTGTCGACGGCGGTGGCGTTGCCGGTGGAGCACGACCCCATCACGCTCGCGAAGTCGATCGCGACACTGGATCACATGTCGGGCGGTCGCGTGTCACTCGGCGTCGGGTTCGGTTGGAACACCGACGAACTCGCCGACCACAACGTCCCCGCCGGGCGGCGACGCACGATGCTGCGCGAGTACCTGGAGGCCATGCGTGCGCTGTGGACGCAGGAAGAGGCCGAATACCACGGCGAGTTCGTGAACTTCGGTCCGTCGTGGGCGTGGCCGAAGCCGAGGCAGGCCCACGTGCCGGTGCTCGTCGGCGCGGCGGGCACCGAGAAGAACTTCAAGTGGATCGCGAAGTCCGCCGACGGTTGGATCACCACGCCCCGCGACTTCGACATCGACGCCCCGGTGAAGTCGTTGCAGGACACCTGGGCGGCCGCGGGCCGCGACGGGGCGCCCCAGATCGTGGCCCTGGACTTCAAGCCGGATCCCGAGAAGCTGGCCCGCTGGGCCGATCTGGGCGTCACCGAGGTGCTGTTCGGCCTGCCGGACAAGACCGAGCCCGAGGTGGCGGCCTACGTCGAGCGCCTGGCGGGCAAGCTCGCCGCGCTGGTGTAGCCGCTGGGTTCAGGCGAGCGCCGCACGGTTGCCGTGCTCGGTGGACCACACGGTGATGGCGGCGCCCAACGGGTCCCCGTCGGACATCAAGGCCACCAGGTCGACGTCGTCGGTCGTGGCCATGAAGCGGGAACCGTCGGCGTCCAGACGGCCCACGATGATGCCCGTGCGGATGGGCCAGTCGTAGCGCACCGAGTAGGTCTCGATGGTGCCGTCGCCGTCGACCTGCTTGGTGACGGCGATCTTCGGCAGGGAGGCGATCTCGTCGCGCAGCCGTGCGCTGTGATCGGCGCGCCACTCGACGGGCGTGGTGGAGTAGATGCCGGTGGAGTACTTGCTGGCGATGCCGCCGTTGGCGCCGACGAACCCGAATGACCCTGGCGACGAACGCATGTGGGTCACGGTTTCGGCGATGCCGTGCAGCGAGTAACTGTTTCCCGGGCCCCCGAAGTACGGGAGGCCGCCGGTGAGCGTGAGCCCGCGTGGATCGTCGTGTGTCACGCCCAGCGCCTCGCAGCCGACGAACACCGGGAACGGGAAGCAGCTGTAGAGGTCGAACGTCGCGACGTCGTCGACCGTCAGGCCGGCGACGCGCAGGGCCTCGTGGATCGCGGCCACCGAGGCGGGGGCAGCCCCCAGGTCGGCGCGTTCCAGGAGGGGCTGTTCGATCAAGTCGGCGTGCCCGTGGACGAAGACCCACTTCTGCTCGGGCACACCGAGTCTGCGGGCCGTCTCGACCGACGTCAGCACGGCTGCGGCACCTTGGTTGACGGTGTCGCGGGCGACCAGCAGGCGCGGGTAGGGGTCGCAGATCATCCGATTGTCGTCGGTGACGGTGATGATCTCGTCGACGGACCGTTCCACCGGTGACGACGAGAACGGGTTGTTCGCGGCCACTTTCGACATCGGGGCGAACAGTTCGGCCATCTCGCGGCGGTACTCGGCGACGCCGAGACCCAGACGCGCGCGGCGGGCGTTGTCCAGCAGCCCGTATTGCACGGGTGCGCCGGTCAGGCCGTGCTGCACGGTGTAATCGTCGATGTAGCTGTAGATCTGGTGACCGCGGTCCTCCAGCTGGCCGTCGACGTGTTCGGTGAAGTCGGGCTTGTCGCCGCGATTGGCGAAATAGCGTGCCGTGGAGCCGGGTTCGGATCCCATGATCACGACGACGTCGGCGTCGCCCGCGGCGATGAGGTTGCCCGCCTCGGTCACGAGCTTCTGCGGACTCTGCCCGCCCACCGGTTCGAGGACCGCGCGGGCGGGGTTGCCGCCGACGCGGTTCATCACCGAGCGGGGGTAGTTGTTGGACTTGCCGAGCGCGGCGGGCATGGGTCCGGAGATCTCGAACTGCCGGAGGGCGAAGACGGTGTCGACGGCTGCGGCCACCTTGGCGGCGTCGACTCCGGTGTCGGCGAGCGCGGCATCGGTGGCTGCGGTCGCGAGGTCGACGGCCGACATGCCGCGGTACCCGGGATCGTCGATGCGTTCGGTGAACTGGCCGACGCCGACGAGCACGGGTGTGCGCGGATCGATCTGCATGGCGGCCCTCCTGGTTCGTTCGTTCGTGAGGCTAACCGACGCCCCGCACGCCCCCTCGAGCAGACGCAAGTGTTCGCTCCGATGCAGGTGGCACGGAACATTTGCGTCTGCTCAGCAACCGACGACGGAGCCGGCGTACGTCGAGTCAGATGTACGACGACGTTGACGTACGTCATCTCCGGCGTATTCTCGAGACGTGGACTGGCAGCTGCGCCCCATGACCCTGGTGGTCGGCGGCGTCGTCAGGCCCGGTGACGTGGTGGGACGGTATCGCGACGTCGAGGCGGTCATCGCCGCCCTGCCCCACAGCGGCGCGGTACTGGTAGGTGATCGGCGGCACGGCAAGACGTCGCTGTCGCGCGTCGTGCAGCACCAGGTGCGTCAGGCCGGTGCCTTGGTGGGCGCCGCCAGCGCGGAGCGCGGTACCTACGCGGACTTCGTGGCCGCCCTGGCCGCCGAACTCGCCCGGTTCGAGCCGGGGTGGCGCAAGGAATTGGCCAGGCTGCGGGTCTCGATCACCGCCGGGCCGGTGACGGTCGAACGCGACGCCCGCGCGGCCTCGGCCATGGACGAGTTGCTCCGTCAGGCCGTCGCGCGGGCCCGGGACCGGCAGGTGGTCCTGTTCATCGACGAGGTGACGGTCCTGGCCCGCAAGCTCGAGCGGTCCCAACCGGGCTCCGGCGAGGACTTCCTGCGCACGCTGCGGCGCTTCCGGCAGGACTACGGCGGCCGCGTCGCGACGGTGCTGTCGGGGTCCATCGGTTTTCACCACGTGTCCGAGGACGCGCCCAGCACCGTCAACGACATCCGCAAGATCGCGGTCGGACCCATCCGCTCCGACCACGCGAGCTATCTGGCCGGATGCCTCCTGCTCGGCGTGGGGGCCGGCGTGCAGGACGCCCACCGGATCGCGCCCGCGCTGGCCGCCGCCGCCGAGAACGTCCCCTACTACATTCAGCACCTGGTGCTGGCCTCGCAGGAGTTCTGGGGACGCACGGGCGCGCTGCCGACGCCCGACGAGGTCCCCGGCCTCGTCACCGCCGCCATCGACGATCTGACCGACCCGTGGGACCTGCGCCACTACCGGGACCGGTTGGACACCTATTACGGCGCCGACGCCGGTCCCATCGCCACGCTGCTCGACGTGTACGCCCACGCCACCCACCCGCTCGGCGTCGACGACGTGATGAATCTCCTTGCGGGCGAAGGCATGGCGATCGACGATCGCTCGCGTCTGGTGCGGTTGATCGAGCGTCTGGAACTCGACCACTATCTGCAGCGTCAGGGCGACACCGATCGCTTCGCCTCCCCGCTGATCCAGCGCGCGTGGAAGGCCATGCGCCGATGACGGCCGCGCACACGCCCGCGGCGATCGACGTCGCCGACCTGGACGCGGCGACCGTCGGCAGGCAGGCGCTGTTCGACCGACTGGTGCGACGCCTGCGCGGGGCTGCGCGCGACGGCTCGCGGCCGCACACCCTGCTGGTCGCACCGCGCGGGGCCGGCAAGACCCACACCCTGCGAGTGGCGCTCAAGCGCGCGTGCGACGACGCCGCCACCGCCGAACGCGTACTGCCGGTCGTGATCCCGGAGGACTCGCTGGCCATCGGCTCGTATCTGGACCTGCTGGTGGAGGCGGCCCGGGCCATCGATCCCGACCTCGAGGTCACGGCGCGGGCGCTGCGCCGCGACAAGGACGCCGTCGGCATCGAGCAGGCGATCTCGACGGTGGCGGCGGGCCGGATGGTGTTGCTGGCCGTGGAGAACCTGGACCGCGTGTTCGACGGCATCGGCCTCGACGGGCAGGGCAGCTTGCGGGCATGGGTGGAAACGTCCACGGAGGTCACGATCTTTGCGACCACGCCGGCCCTGTTCTCCGGGGTCTCGTCGCGCCGGTTCCCGTGGTACGGGTCGTTCATGGTGGAGACCCTCGGTGACCTCACACCGTCGGACGTGGCGGCGCTGGTGGCCCGCGGAGCGCGTTCCCGGGGCGCGCACGACATGGCCGACTTCGTCGAAACCGACTCTGGCGCTTCGTGTATCGCGGAGATCTACCGCGTGTTCGGGGGCGCCCCGCGGCCGTGGCAGCTGCTCGCGCAGTTCGCCGACGTCGCCGCGCTTCAGGCGGTGACACCGGCCGTCGAGGCGCTCCTGGACCGGCTGGTGCCGGACTTCCAGCGGCGACTGTGGGGCCTGCCCGCCGGCGAACAGCGCCTGGTCGTCGAACTGGCCAGAGCCGACGGGCCGCGCACGGTCGGTGATTTGGCGGCCGCCGTGGGGGTGTCGAATCAGTCCGCGGCGACGGCCCTCGGCCGGTTGGGCGGCGCGCACTGGGTGACGTCCACCAAGGACGACGCCGACCGGCGCGCCACCTGGTACGACCTCACCGATCCGCTACTGCGACGGGTCCTGCACTACCGCGAGCAGACGTAAACGTGCACGAAACACCAGGTGTGACCGGACGTTTGCGTCTGCTCGCGGTGAGAGGCTAGAGCGACTCGAAGATCTCGCGCGCCAGCTTGGCGGTCTCGGACGGCGTCTTGCCGACCTTCACGCCTGCGGCTTCGAGGGCTTCCTTCTTGCCCTGGGCGGTACCCGCGCCGTCGGAGACGATGGCGCCCGCGTGGCCCATGGTCTTGCCCTCGGGTGCGGTGAAGCCCGCGACGTAGCCGACGACGGGCTTGGTGACGTTGGCCTGGATGTAGGCGCCCGCCTTCTCCTCGGCGTCGCCGCCGATCTCGCCGATCATGACGATGAGCTTGGTCTCGGGATCCTTCTCGAACGCCTCGATGGCGTCGATGTGGGTGGTGCCGATGACGGGGTCGCCGCCGATGCCGATGGCGGTCGAGAAGCCGAGATCGCGCAGCTCGTACATCATCTGGTAGGTCAGCGTGCCGGACTTCGACACCAGCCCGATGGGGCCCTTGCCGGTGATGTTGTTGGGCGTGATGCCCACCAGCGACTCACCGGGGGTGATGATGCCGGGACAGTTGGGCCCGATGATGCGCGTCTTCTGGCCCTTCTCCACGTTGTAGGCCCACGCGTAGGCGGTGTCCTGCACCGGGATGCCCTCGGTGATGACGACCAGCAGCGGGATCTCGGCGTCGATGGCCTCGATGATGGCGTCCTTGGAGAAGGCCGGCGGCACGAAGGCGATCGACACGTCGGCGCCGGTCTCCTTCATGGCCTCGGCGACGCTGCCGAACACCGGGAGACTGATTGGCGCACCATCTTTGTCCACGTGCTCAACCGTGGTGCCCGCCTTGCGAGCGTTGACGCCACCCACGATCTGGGTGCCGGCCTTGAGCATCAGCGCGGTGTGCTTGGTGCCCTCGCCGCCGGTGATGCCCTGGACGATGACCTTGGAGTCCTTGTTCAGAAAGATCGACATTCTCGGTGCCCCTTACTTGTTCGCCAGCTCGGCGGCCTTGTCGGCGCCCTCGTCCATGGTGTCGGCCTGGATCACCAACGGGTGGTTGGCCTCGGCCAGGATGCGCCGGCCCTCTTCGACGTTGTTGCCGTCGAGGCGGACCACGAGCGGCTTGTTGGCCTCGTCGCCCAGGATCTGCAGGGCCTTGACGATGCCGTTGGCGACGGCGTCGCAGGCGGTGATGCCGCCGAAGACGTTGACGAACACGCTCTTGACCTGGCTGTCGCCCAGGATGACGTCGAGGCCGTTGGCCATCACCTCGGCCGAGGCGCCACCGCCGATGTCGAGGAAGTTCGCGGGCTTGACGTTGCCGTGCTTCTCGCCGGCGTAGGCGACGACGTCGAGCGTCGACATGACCAGGCCCGCGCCGTTGCCGATGATGCCGACCTCGCCGTCGAGCTTGACGTAGTTGAGGTCGTTCTCCTTGGCCTTGAGTTCCAGGGGATCGGTGGCGTCCTTGTCCTCGAACTCGGCGTGGCCGGGCTGACGGAAGTCGGCGTTCGCGTCCAGGGTGACCTTGCCGTCGAGAGCCAGGATCTGGTCGTCGGGCGTGCGCACCAGCGGGTTCACCTCGACGAGGGTCGCGTCCTCGCCGACGAACACCTCCCAGAGCTTCTGGATGGTCACGGCCGCGGCGTCGAGGACCTCGGCGGGAAGGTGGCCCTGCTCGGCGATGGAGCGGGCGAACGCCAGGTCGACACCCTTGACGGCGTCGACGGGCACCTTCGCGAGGCGGTCGGGCTTGGTGGCGGCGACCTCTTCGATCTCCATGCCGCCCTCGACCGAGCACATGGCCAGGTAGGTGCGGTTGGACCGATCGAGCAGGAAGGAGATGTAGTACTCCTCGGCGATGTCACTGGCCTCGGCGACGAGCAGCTTCTTGACGACGTGACCCTTGATGTCGAGGCCCAGGATGTTCTGCGCGTGGGTGAAGGCGTCGTCGGGCGTGGCCGCGTACTTCACACCGCCGGCCTTGCCGCGGCCACCGACCTTGACCTGGGCCTTGACCATGACGGGCCTGCCGATTTCCTCGGCGATGGCCTTGGCGTCCTCGGCGCTGTCCGTGACGCGGCCGGGCGTAGTCGGTACGTTGTGCTTGGCGAACAGTTCTTTCGCCTGGTATTCGAAGAGATCCATGGGCTCACTGTCTGTCTGCGTTGACGATTGATGCTGCTGAGATGCTGATGAGGAAGGTCTGGCCGGACTTGGCCCGTTTCGAACTTTATCCACACCCGCGCCGAGGGCTGAAACCCCCTACCACCCATGTGGCACATCTCACCGGGCACGCTTCGTGATACAGATCACAATCCCGGGCGGAATGATTGCTCGGCTTGCCACCAACATTGGAATTTGGTTAACGTGCCTGGGGTCTTCGTAACGGTATGGTCACGGCGCAAAGGACATTTCGGTTGGCTGAGCACAGTTCGTCCAGGTCGCAGCTGCGAGCCATGGCGAGCCGATTCGACGCCGAGGTCACCGACATCATTCCGTTCAACGAGTTCGGGGATCTGCCCGATCTAGGCGACGGCTTCGAGTTCAGCAACTCGTCGGCGTTCGATCGCGAGGCGCGCGTCATCCACGCCCCCGAACTCGACGACATGCACGACACCGACGACCTCGTCCCGCTGCGGCTGGTGGTTCCCTCCCAGTTCCAGCCCATCGAGATCACGCCGCCGCGCGAGTCGCGCGCCTACCGCGCGTCGCACACCGACACCAGCGACGGCAACGCCAAGACCGACGTCATCGACATCTCCGGTTCCCGTCGGGGCGCGCACCGCAAGCTCGACGGTGGGCACGTCAAGGGTCGTCTGGTCGCCGCCGCCATGGCGGCAGGGGCCACGGCGGCCGCGGCCTACACCGTCACCAGCGCCGCCGACGCCAAGCCCGCCGAGACCATGCTGGCCGCCGGCCAGGGCGCGTTCGTCGACGGCGCCCAGATTTCCGGCTCGGTCGACGGCATGCAGATCGTCACCGTGCAGCCCGCGGCGAGTTCGGCGGTGCACAGCCAGGAACTCGCCAACGGCGCGGCGTTCGCGCAGGAACGCGCCGAGCGTGAGGCCCGGTTGGCGCGCCCCATGTTCGTCATGCCGACCAAGGGCGTGTGGACGTCGGGCTTCGGGTACCGCTGGGGCGTGCTGCACGGCGGCATCGACATCGCGAACTCCATCGGCACCCCCATCGTGGCCGCCTCGGACGGCGTCGTGATCGACGTCGGTCCCACCGCGGGGTACGGCGCCTGGGTCAAGCTGCGGCACTCCGACGGCACGGTGACCCTGTATGGGCACATCAACACGTGGCTGGTGAGCAAGGGCCAGCGGGTGATGGCGGGCGATCAGATCGCCACCATGGGCAACCGCGGCAACTCCACCGGACCGCACCTGCACTTCGAGGTCCTCACCGACGGTTCGAACCGCATCGACCCGGTGCCGTGGCTGGCGCAGCGTGGCCTGTCTCCTGGCGGCTACGTCGGTTGATGCCGGTCTCCGACCGGTAGGCTGGTCGGGTGGCTGATCGCACGTCCTCTTCAGACGGGCCATCTTCCGACCGCACCCGCATCATCCGCCGGGCCCCCGAGACCCAGGCGTTTCCGCGCGTGCCCGACGAGTCGGCGCCGCAGACGAGCATCATCCGGCGTCATCCCACCGGGCCAGTCCCGACGGCACGGCCGGCGTCGAGCAGCGGCCCGCAGACCGCGCTGATCCCGCCGCCACCGCCCGAACCCCCCACAGCGATGATTCCGACGGCTGCCGCCCCGACTGGGCTCGCGGACCGCCCCGCGGATCCGCCGACCACCTATGTGCCGCGGGTGTCGCCCGCAGCGGTCGGGACGCCCCGCCGCCCGCACCCGGGCTTCGCGTCGGCGACCGCCACGGTGGCCATCCTGTCGGGCTGGGCCACTGCCGTCATCGCCACGTCGCTCATCACCAACTGGTGGAAGACCGACGAATTGTTCTGCGTGGCAATCGGTTTCCTCACCGCCGTGTCCGCGGCCGCCACCATCGGGGGGCTCATCGCGCTACTGCTGCGCCGCCGCACCGGCCGGCTGCTCATCGGGGTGGGGTCCATCGTGGCACTGATGATCTTCGCCGGGCTGTTCGTGGCCGGCGCGGCGTTGCCCGCGGTGGTGTACGCCATCCCCGTGCTGCCGGTCGCCACGGTGGTGCTGGCCGCGCTCCCGGCGACCGCCCGGTGGTGCCGGTAAGCGCTACAGCTTTTGCACGGGAGCGTGGTTGTGCATCAGCTTCACCCTGCCGGAGCTGCCGAAGTCGATGAGCGACATGGCTGACTCCCCCACCCCGGACACCTCTTCGACGCGGCCGAGGCCGTACTTGTCGTGCGTGACCCGGTCACCCGGTTCCAGCACGATGAGCGGCCGGTTGCGTGCGACGGGCCGTCCGGGCGACGGGCGGGACCCTCCGAGGCCGCCCGAGCCCGGTGCGCCGCCGGACATCCGCGTCGGCGCGGACAGCGACGCCGACGGCGCCTCGACGCGGCGCCAGTCGATGAGTTCCTGCGGGATCTCGCGCAGGAAGCGTGATTCGGGGTTCAGCATCGGCTGGCCCCACGACGAGCGAACCTTGGCCCGGCTCAGGTAGAGCCGTTCGCGGGCGCGGGTGATGCCGACGTAGGCCAGCCGGCGTTCCTCGGACAGTTCGGTCGGGTCGCCGAGGGCGCGCATGTGCGGGAACATGCCGTCTTCCCATCCGGTGACGAACACGACGGGGAACTCCAGGCCCTTGGCGGTGTGCAGCGTCATCATGGTGACGACGCCGGTGCTCTCCTCGGGGATCTCGTCGGCGTCGGCCACCAGGGACACCCGCTCCAGGAACTGCGCGAGCATGCCGGTGTCGGGCACGTCCTCATCCTGGGTCTGTCCTTCCTCCTCGCGCAGCGCCGCCGCGTTGGCGGCGTCGATGCTGAACTCGTGCGCCACGCTGACGAGTTCGTTCAGGTTGTCCAGGCGCGCGAGATCTTGTGGATCGTTGGACGATTCGAGTTCCCGCCGGTATCCGGTGCGCTCCAGCACGGTCTCCACCAGCTCGCCCAGCTCGCCGTCGAGGCCGGCGCGCAACTCGTCGAGCATCGCGACGAAGCCGGCGATGGCCTTCTCGGAACGGGTGTTGAGCATGGGCACCTTGCCCTCGGCGGCCGCTTGCAGGGCGTCGTTGAAGCTGGCGCCGGTGTTCTCGGCGTGGACGGCCACGCAGGCCTCGGCACGGTCGCCGATGCCGCGCCGCGGGGTGTTGAGGATGCGGCGCATGCTGACGGCGTCCCCGGGGTTGTCGAGCACCCGCAGGTAGGCGACGACGTCGCGGATCTCCTTGCGCTCGTAGAACCGGACACCGCCCACGACCTTGTAGGGGATGCCGGCGCGGATGAAGACCTCTTCCAGGGCGCGGGAGCTGTTGTTGGTGCGGTAGAAGACGGCGACGTCGTTGTAGGACAGGTCGCCGCGATCGTGCAGGGTGTCGATCTCCCCCGCCACGAACCGCGCCTCGTCGTGCTCGTTGTCGGCGACGTAGCCGACGATCAGCTCGCCCTCGCCCTGGTCGGTCCACAGCCGCTTCTCGCGCCGTCCGGCGTTGCGGGCGATCACCGCGTTGGCGGCCGACAGGATGTTCTGGGTGGAGCGGTAGTTCTGCTCCAGCAGGATGGTGGTGGCGTCGGGGTAGTCGCGCTCGAAGTCTTCGATGTTGCGGATGGTGGCCCCGCGGAACGCGTAGATCGACTGGTCCGCGTCGCCCACGACGCACAGTTCGGCGGGCGGCACCTCGGCGTCCTCGAGGTCGTGGCCCACGAGTTCGCGCACCAGCATGTACTGGGCGTGGTTGGTGTCCTGGTACTCGTCGACCAGGATGTGCCGGAAGCGGCGCCGGTAGTACTGCGCGATCTGCGGGAACGCCTGCAGGATGGCGACGGTCTCGCCGATCAGGTCGTCGAAGTCCAGGGCGTTGGCGGCGCGCAGCCGGCGCTGGTACTCGGCGTAGACCGAGGCGACGATCTTCGTCAGTTCGTCGCTGGCGTCGGTCAGCTCGCTGGTGGCGCGGTCCGGGTCGACGAGTTCGTTCTTGAGGTTGGAGATGTTGTTCGACAGCAGCCGCGGCGAGTACTTTTTCGTGTCAAGGCCCATGTCCTTGGCGATCATCATGAGCAGGCGACGGGAGTCGTCGGCGTCGTAGATCGAGAAGTTGGAGTTCAGCCCGGGCAGCAGCGACGCCTGGTTGCGCAGGATGCGCACGCAGGTGGAGTGGAATGTCGACACCCACATGGAGCGGGCGCGCGGGCCGATGAGCGCCACCACGCGCTCGCGCATCTCGGCGGCCGCCTTGTTGGTGAACGTGATGGCCAGCACCTGACCGACGCCGACGTCGCGCTCGGCGAGCAGGTAGGCGATGCGGCGGGTGAGCACGGCCGTCTTGCCCGAGCCGGCGCCCGCGACGATGAGCAGTGGCGTGCCCTCGTGCAGGACCGCCTGCCGTTGCTGGGGGTTGAGCCCGTCGAGCAGCTGATCCGGCCCCGAGCCCGAAGCCGAGTCGAGAGCCGAATGCGGGGCCGAGTGCGAGGAGGCGAGGGCCGTGGCCGGTGCCGAGATAGGTGACGCCATAACCACTCGAACTTACCGCCGAACACGGACACTGCGGTCCCGGCCGGGCGGTTTTTGCGCCGATGCGACCGGTGGTGGCACACTCGATTCGTGCTCAGCCAGCGAGGACGATTTTTCTACGGGTACCGGCCCGCGGTGCCCGTGGTCTAGCTGCAACGCGTCAGCCCCGCGGTCCGCTTCCGGATCCGGGGCTCGTCTCTCGAGTGGGGCCTGGATGCCGGGTGGGGACCATCCATCATTCGAGTTCAGAAATCGGAGTCACCCATGAGTATCGAAGCCGACGAGACGCCCAACATCGACGAGCTGCGGCAGGAGATCGATCGGCTGGACGCCGAGATCCTGGCCGCCGTGGCGCGCCGCACCGAAGTCTCCAAGATCATCGGCAGGGCGCGCATGGCGTCGGGCGGCACCCGACTGGTGCACAGCCGCGAGATGAAGGTCATCGAGCGCTACAGCGTGCTGGGGCCCGAGGGCAAGGACCTTGCGATGCTGCTGCTGCGGCTGGGCCGCGGCCGGCTGGGTCATTGACCCGACGGTCCTCTCAGGACCTGTCGTCGGGGCTTGCGGTCAGGGCTTGCCGAACCCCGCTTTACCGAGCACCTGCTGACCGGTCGCGCCGGTGACGTAGTCGACGAATCTCTTTGCGAGGTCGGCGTTCTTCGACTCCTTGAGTGCTGCGATCGGATAGGTGTTGACGGCTCCTGCCGACTCGGGGAAGGCGACGGCGTCGACCTTGCCGCCGGATCCCGCCGCGTCGGTGACGTAGACCAGCCCGGCGTCTGCCTGCCCGGTGGACACCTTGTTGAGGACGTCGGTCACCGAGGATTCCTCGCTCACCGGGGACAACGTCACGTCGGTGGCCTGTTCGATGCGTCGGGTCGCGGCACCGCAGGGCACCTGCGGCGCGCACGTCACCACGGCGAGGTCCGGCTTGGCGAGGTCGCGGAACGACGACACGCCCTTGGGGTTACCGGGGGCGACGGCGATGGTCAGCACGTTGCTTGCGAAGTCGACGGGGGCTCCGGCCACCAGGCCCGCCTGTGCCGCCGCCTTGTCCATGTTCTTCACGTCGGCGGAGGCGAACACGTCCGCCGAGGCGCCCTGGGTCAGTTGCGTGACCAGATCCGACGAGCCGGCGAAGTTGAATTCGACCGTCGTACCGGCGTTCTCGGCCGAGAACCGGTCACCGATCTCGGTGAAGGACTGTTTGAGCGACGCGGCGGCGAAGACCATCAGCGAACCCGATGCCCCTGCGGGCGCCGAACCGGCAGCGTCGTTGCCGGTGCCACCGCACCCGGACATCGCGACGGCTGCTGCCAAACCGACGGCAGCCAGTCTCACGGCTCTGTTCACGGGGTCGCTCCCGGCGTCTCGACGATGACGGTGGTGGCCTTCACGACGGCCACGGCGATGCTGCCCGGTTCCAACCCGAGGTCGCGCACGGCATCGGTGCTCATCAGGGAGACGACGGTGAACGGACCGCACTGCATCTCGACCTGAGCCATGACCTTGTCGGTGGTGACCTTGGTGACCAGTCCGGCCAGTCGGTTGCGTGCGGAACTCCCGACGCGGGTGGGGTCCTGCGGCGTCCGGGTGGCCGCGGCGCTGACGAATGCCGCCAACCGGGCGCCGTCGACGACCTTGCGGCCGGACTCGTCGGCGGTGGCGTCTAGCTGACCGTCGTCGATCCATCGCCGGACGGTGTCGTCGCTGACGCCGAGGAGATCGGCTGCGTCGCGGATGCGGATCAACGGTGGGGGCACGGCGTGAGCGTAGTGCCGCCATCCTCACCCCGACAACCGCATCCTCGGATCAATTCAGCATCCTTGGCCGCAGTTGCGGAGTTGTGCGCGACGGGCGATCGCGTTCGCACGGTCCCCGGTCGCCGCGGCACGACCATAACCAAACCATCGGTATGTTTTAAGGAGGCGGCACGTCAGCGGGCGCCGCACACGAGACGGGCCAGAGGAGGTCGGTGATGAGCGAGGTGTTCGTCGTGGCTCCTGGCGGCTGCACGTCGGACGGCAGCGCATCGTTGCACCAGTTGTGCGACGCGTTGAACGCGCAGGGCCTCAAGGCGTGGATGACGTACGCGCCACTCAGCCTCGACTTCGAGGTACCAGCGCCATTTCGGCACTACCGCGCATCGCCCGCGGACCTGCGCTGGATCAAACCGGGATCGACCGTGGTGATCCCCGAGGAGTGCGCGAGCCTGATCCCACAGTTCTTCGACTGTTCGGTGTACTGCTGGTGGTCGGACCTGACGTCGACTGCCGCATCGGCAATCCGACGCCGCTCTCTCGTCCCCCTGGGTCCGCTGCGGCCTCGTCGCTCACTGGCGGAGCTACTGCGCGCGCCGCACGTACGGCACCTGTGGCGCAGCGAGTTCGCGCGAGACTTCTGCGCCGACCATCTCCTCACCCCGGCGACCCGACTCAACGACCCCGTACCCGAGGAGTACGCCCAAGCCGCCACAGAGCCCCGACGCGCCCGCGAGGATCTGGTCACGTTCGACTCACGGCACGAACGCCGCTGGCGCGGGGTTCTTCACACCGTCCGACGTACCGGCCTGCGAGTCGAGGCGGTCTGCGTCGACGATCCGGAGAGCGAATTCGACCTCCTGACCCGTGCGAAGGTGCATCTCGAGTACGGCGCTCCTTCCCACGGCAACCTCCTCACCCGAAAGGCGGTGGCCGCGGGCGCGTGCGTCGTGACGACCACCCCGCCGGGCCCGTCTGCCGATCGGTCCGTGCCCGCGGGCTTCGCGATCGCCGAGCGCGGTCGCACCTTCGACCGGCACGTCGCGGCTACCACCGTGAACGCCGTCACGGACTTCGATCGGCTGGCCCCCTCGTTCGATGAGTTCCGCCGTGCCGTCGCCACCGAGCCCGTAAATTTTAGATCGGCTGCCGCCTCGATCTTCGGCGCTTTGACCCACTGAATGAACCATCGCGGCCAGCGACCGGGTCTCAGAATTCGTCCGCCGGTGGAATTCGTTCGCGGGAACCGGCATGTGACTGCCCGGATCCCACCCAGCAGGCGGCATGAGCAGCGCAACTGGCGGAGCAACCAACTTTGACGGCTCATTTCGCGTTTCGCCAGCACTGGGGCACCGCCGAAATCTACGCCCGAGTAGCTAACACGGTCTAATCGAAGGCAGCCGCACGGTTATCGGAGCCAGTTCATTCCGTATTCAAGATCGGTTAAAACAATTCCTAAGGTATTTCTCAGGACCGTTTGTGGATGGCCTCAGGTGACCTTAAGGTGAAGGCGACCGCGTAGCCACCAGCGAATTTTGACGCGCAATTTAGTTAGAACACCTCAACTATATCGGGCGTCGGAGGCGGGTGGGGTTTCCACGCGGCACGGTTGCAGCACTCAGGGGATGAAGGATTTGGGGGGCGTCAGAGTGAACAGCGCCGGACTCGACAACTTGCCTACGCGGCCGCTCATCTCCGTATGCGTGCCGCTCTACAACAATGCCGCCACCATCGAACGGTGCCTGCGCAGCATCCTCGCCCAAGACGGGGCGCGGTTCGAGATCATCGTCGTCGACGACGACTCGACCGATGACGGTGCGGCCATTGCCCAGCGCATGCTGCGACCTGGCGACCGATACGTCAAGAACACGCCTCGCCTGGGCTTGAACGGCAATCACAACAAGTGCCTCGAGCTGGCGCGCGGTGAACTCATCCAGTACGTCCACGGCGACGACTGGCTCCTCGACGGCGCGCTGCGCACACTGGCGACGTACTTCGACGACCCCGACGTGGGGTTGGCGTTCGCACCACGCGACATCGACAGCACCGATGCGAACTGGAAGAAGTGGTGCAGTGATCTGCACGAGGGCTTCCGTGATCTGTCGGAATTCAACAGCGGTCCCGAGCTCGTCGCGCAGATCGCTGCACGAGGCGCCTACGGCAACTGGATTGGCGAGCCCACGTGCGTGATGTTCCGCAGGGATCTCGCACTCGCCGGCGGATCGTGCCGCACGGACATCTACCAGTTGGTCGACTACGACCTCTGGCTGCGACTCATGTTGCGGTCCCGCCGCGTCTGCTTCCACCGCAACCAACTGTCGGTGCATTCCTACACACCGAGCACCGCCACCGCGCGAATCGTTGGCGCACGCAAGGATTGGCTCGACCGGCTGCGAATCCTCACGTGGCTCATCGTCGATCCGGCCTCGCCCAAGATCGTGCGCTCGCGCGCGAAGCTGTGGTGGCGGGCAGTGTGGCTGAAGAGCATCATGTCCTGCGCGGTGTCGGGCCCAGCCAAACGCCAGCGGGTCCGCTACCTGCTTTCGGCCCGGGATGCCGAGTTCCGGATCGCAGAACGGTTCTTGGCCGCAGACGTGAGCACGGTTGGCGCCACTGCATTCGTGGAGCCACGCCAACAGCAACCGGTGCACCTCGACAGCGAGCTGTCGGTGGCCTGAAAGCCGACTCTTGCGAAAGGCGCAAGGCAGCTTGAGGCCGTTGACCGAATCCGCGACCAAGCCATCCGACTTCGTCCAGACGATCCGTCGCCGGCAAAGCGCGACGACGAGGACCGATGCTCCACCATTCGCGCTGCAGGCGATCGCCCAGCCGTCTACGATTACCGACCTGATGGACTACATCGACTGGCCGACAAGGGATTCAATCTCAAAACCATGAGCTGTTGCATACGTTTCAATCAAAGGTCTGCCACGCGCACCCAGTGTGATGATCTGGCATGAAGTCGATCGCGTTCTATCTCCCGCAGTTTCATCCGATTCCTCAGAATGACGAATGGTGGGGCAGGGGGTTCACGGAGTGGACCAACGTCGCGCGCGCGAAGCCGCGATTTCGCGGCCATCATCAGCCACAGGTGCCCGCCGATCTGGGCTTCTACGACCTTCGCCTCGACGCCGTCAGGCGCGCGCAGATCGATCTCGCTCGGCAGTATGGTTTGGGCGGCTTCTGCTACTACCACTATTGGTTCGACGGCCAACTGCTGCTCGAAACCCCCCTTGAGGCCATGCTGGCCGACTCAGAATCAGACTTCCCGTTCTGCCTTTGCTGGCCGACAGAGCCGTGGACCCGCCGCTGGGACGGCGGCCACAACAAAGTGCTGATGGGGCAAGACTTCGAAAACTACGATCTTGAAGGCCATTTCGAGTATCTCGGTAAGTTCTTTGCCGACTCTCGATACATCCGCATTGACGACAAGCCGGTGTTCCTGATTTACAACACCGACGGCTTCCCCGACCTTCGGGCGACCATTGCTCAATGGCGCGCCAAAGCCGTTGCGATGGGCCTGCCCGGGGTGTACATCGGTGTCGTTCACAGCCATGCTCACAGGATGTCGGACAGGGATGCGATTGAGCTAGGGTTCGATGCCGTCGTGGGATTCGAACCTCATTGGGAGACAGTAAAGTCGCAGTTCAATCGCGCTCGACTTCGCCACCCCCTCAGCAGGTTGTGGAGCCTGGTGCGGCGAAACTCGTTTGTTGCTTACGACTACGAGGCTCTTGCGCGCGTCGCCATGCAGCGACCGGAGCCAACTGAGCGCAGATTCCCGTGCGTCTTTCCGAGCTGGGACAACACCTCGCGCCGAGCGTCGGGCGCGACAGTCATCCAGAATGACGACGCAGCGCTCTTCGAACAGTGGCTTCGCGATGCTACCGAACGTGTTTCATCGTTCCCTGAAGATGAACAGCTTGTCTTCATCAACGCGTGGAACGAATGGGCCGAGGGCTGTCATCTTGAGCCCGACCTCCGCAATGGCCACCGTTTCCTCGAAGCGGTGCAGCGGGTCATGCTCACCAAGCGCAGTGCAATGTAGCTGACACTGAGCAAGAATTCACTCACACCCGACTTCACTCAGACCCAGAATCTCGCCGATACGTGATGCGTATGTGGGCCTTTGAAACTCGTCAGCCGAAGCGATCGCCATCCGCGCCATACTCTGCCGCAGGGCTTCGTCTCCTGCGATCTCAATCAGATTGTTGGATAAGGCGATTGCATCGCCAGCGGGGCTCAAAAGTCCATTCACACCATGCTCTATGAGTTCCTTCGTTCCACCGGAATCGGTGCCGCATACCGGCAAGCCCGACCGCATCGCCTCAACGGTGACACGACCGAACGCCTCAAGGTTGCTGCACATCAGCGCAACATGGGCATTTCGCCAATAGGGACTGACGTCCTCAGTTTGGCCGTGAAAACTCACCAAATCGTCAAGCGCAAGCCGACGAGTCAATCTCCGAGCGCCGGATTGGTCGCCGGGCCCGACGAGATCAAGCCGAATATCGACCCCTCGGTCGCGGGCGAGGGCAACTGCTTCGATCGCCAGGTCCTGCCCCTTACTCACGGCGTACCTGCCAACCAGCACCGCTCGCAACGTCTCGTCGGACTTACGCCGTGCCACCACACCGACTGACGCGTGGATCGCCGGATGCACGACCTCAACGTTGGAAGCATGCGTGACGGCAACGAACTCTTCGGCGAGCGCCCGCGAACAACAGATGATCGTCACTGATAGTTTGGCCATCAAGTTCAGCGAGTTCTCATATCCAACAAGGAAACGCATACCGTGGTCTGCTCGTCCATACTCATGCCTCAGCCAATAATGAGGGATGCGCAGCATCCAAGCCGCGATGGCGAAGGACGGTATCGTGAGGGTGTTGGTTACAACCAAGGCTGGCCGCTTGACCAGTAGAACCGCTGCGGCTACGAGCACGGCGGGAATGAAACAAATTGCAGGAGCGAGAAGCTCGAGGTAAAAAGGTCTTGCACTGTTGCATTTGGTCGACCACCACGGCAGGGGTGCGATGACCGGCGCAATGTCCTTCGCGCGTAATTCTGAACTAAGCTCACCGCGACGAGGAAACACTGCCGCCATCCTGAGGGACGGATGTTGGTCGCGGATGGCAAGCGCCATGTCGCGGAAGACGAACTCCGCGCCTCCATGAAGCCCGGATCCATGGGAAACCAGCAACACTTCCGTCTGCGATCGACGCCCTGCGCTGCCGTCACGCAGCCCGCGGCACACTTCTTTAACATTCATCGCGACCGCCTCCCTATGCGCGAGGAAGATTCGTCGTAGCGGCCAAGGCAACGATCGAGACAGGACTCTCGTCTGGCACCGCTATCACGTCGTAATGCCAGTCAGGCAAAGATGACTCGCGACACACTCGAGCAAGATCTGATAGATCTTGCTCGGTCACATCATTCGCGACATGGCTGAAAGAACCGTACTTCGTGTACCAGACCGTTTTCGAATAGCCCTTCAGCAGTCGAAACGGAGCATTGACATCGGTGCCCGCGAGGGCACACGCAATGGGATGCCATTCGAACAGAACAATCGGACGCCGGCGAGCCAACGTGTTTGACGCACCTTCGAGGACGTTCCCGTCGTATCCGTCGGTATCGATCTTCAGAACGTCGACTTCAGCCTCACCCAGCACGTGGTCAAGAGTGATAGCCGGGACCTGACGGGCACCGAGCGAAGCTGCGGTACCCGCGTGCTGATTATGGATGAGTTCGCGCGCCAGCCCGTCAGAGGCCGCCAACATTCGTTCATGGATAATTGCTCCTTGTCTGCCGACGTTGGAGCGGAGCAACGACGCAAATTTTGGATCACCTTCGATGCATGTCATCGACGCGATCTGCGGTCCGCACTCGTCGTACAACTTCAGCGCCGTGTCGCCAACTGCAGCGCCGACATCCACGACGTGTACACCGCGTGACAGCGCGCGAGCCATTTCTCGCACTGCGGCCACTTGTGGATTGTTGTACTCGGGAAACTTGCGGACAAGCATCGGATAGGGATTCGCGAAGTTAATCATCGCCTCGCTGCCGTGAAGCTTCGTGACGACAAGCTTCTCCCCCCATATTCGGCATGAAAGGCGCCAAAGTCCGTTCCACCCCCGACGGTCCGCCCTCGGCGCCAGAACCCGGTGCGCACACCGCGCAAAATTCATAATCCCCCCAGCTACGACCAACAGTTCGCCGTTAAATGCGCGTGCCCGAACGGCTACCTATGCGGCTTAAACACCCTTCTTGCCCGTACCAACTCCGCGAGCGGCGCGACTGCCGCCTCCCTCAAGCGAATCGCCCGCTGCGGGCCAAACACAAGCGCTTCGGCTGCAGACCGTATCCAGATCGGTACCCACCAAACAAGATTGACGATCCGAATAGCGGTGGGCGCTCCAGGGTCGACGACCATGGAGCTAAGGACCCGCAGTTGGTCCAACCAATCCCGTCTTTGTGCCTTGTTCTGTACCGATGTCGTCGATGATGTGTGGTTGCGAACCGAGACTGCAACCTGGTGAAAGCACACCGTAGAGCGCACCATCAACCTCAGCCACAGATCGAGATCCAGTAGTTGATAGATGTCACTACGAAATAGCCCCGCCTCGAGCGCCAGGTCGCGACGAAACATGACGCACGTGGGTTCACCGATCCAATTGTGATGCGCCCCGCGTAGCGCTAGCTGCATGGCGAGTTTACGGCCGTCATTAGCCTTCTCAAGGCCTCGGAAGTGCTTGTGCAGTTGCCCGTACTGACGAACGAAGCCGGCGTCGTCGGTCACCACTTCGCGTGGCGCGAAAGCCATGCCGCCATCGGCTTCGTCTAGAGCAGCGGCGAGCGTGCGTAGCGCACCGGGAAGCAACCAGTCGTCCGCGTGTACGAACTGGACGTACGTACCGCGCGCCAACGTGACGCACTTGTTGTGGTTTCCAACCAGGCCAAGTCGACTACCGTTCCGGATCAACCGATCCTGGGGCCTGAGCAAGTCACGGACCACGTCCGGACCCCCGTCGGTTGAATCGTCGTCGAGGACGAGGATTTCGAAGTCCACACCGTCCTGCATCAGCACGCTCTGCAAGCTGCGCCGGATGGTGTCGGCGTTGTTGTACATGGGAATGCACACGGAGACGACGGGAGCCTGCTCCGGGGCATTTTCCCGAGGTGCCTTCGGAAATTCGTTGGTGCTAGTCGCGTTCATCGCTTCGCGCCGCGCATCGGCTCCCCTAGAAACTAATTTTGCGGGCAGCATATCCGACCTAGCGGGTAGGCCGGGACCGAAGATTGATACCTACCAATCGATGGAGACCCACGCAAACAATGTGTCTGTGTCCCCACTGCCATTCACGCTACTTCGAACTGGCTTTATAGCCTGGCCTCGCCGATGACCAGGCGTGCGAGCAACGGTTGAAGTACACGGACGATGATGCGTGAACCGCAACACCTCTCTGCGGACAGTCACGGCCACCTGCCAAAAGACCGCCCGGGCAGGTGCCCGGGCGGTCTTCGTCAAAACCGGCTCAGTTCGTCAGCGCGATGTACTTCGTGTCGAGGTATTCCTCGATGCCCTCGGAGCCGCCCTCGCGGCCGAAGCCCGATTCCTTGATGCCGCCGAACGGGGCGGCGGCATCGGAGATCACGCCGCGGTTCACGCCCACCATGCCGGACTCGATGGACTCGGCCACGCGCAGCGCCCGGTCCAGGGACTGCGTGTACACGTAGGCGGCCAGCCCGTACTCGGTGTCGTTCGCGGCGGCGATGCCCTCCTCCTCGGTGTCGAATCCCGTGATGGGCGCCACCGGGCCGAACACCTCTTCCTTGAGGATGCGGGCGTCCTTGGGCACGTCGGCCAGCACGGTCGCCGGGTAGAAGTTGCCCGGACCCCCGGGCGCCACGCCGCCGGTGGCCACCGTCGCACCGCGCGACACCGCGTCGCTCACCAACTCGTTGACCTTGCTCAGCTGCTTGGCGTTGATCAGCGGCCCCAGCGTCGCCGACTCGTCCAGCCCGTCGCCGAGCGTGAACTCGCTCATCCGCTTGGTCAGCTTCTCGGTGAATTCCTCCCGGACCGAGTTGGCCACGTGGAACCGGTTGGCGGCCGTGCACGCCTCGCCGCCGTTGCGCATCTTCGCCAGGATGGCACCGTCGACGGCGGCGTCCACGTCGGCGTCGTCGAACACGATGAACGGCGCGTTGCCACCCAACTCCATCGACGTCCGCAGCAGCTTGTCCGCCGACTGCTTCACCAGGGCCTTGCCCACGCCGGTCGAACCGGTGAACGTCAGCTTGCGCAGCCGGCCGTCGTCGACCAACGCGCCCGTCACCCCGCCCGGATCACTGGTCGGCAACACCGACAGCACGCCCTTGGGCAATCCGGCCTCGTCCATCAGCTTGGCCAGCAGCAGCATCGTCAGCGGCGTCTCCTGCGCCGGCTTGACGATCATGGTGCAGCCCGCCGCGAAGGCCGGCCCCATCTTGCGGGTGCCCATCGCGAGCGGGAAGTTCCACGGGGTGATCGCGTAACAGGGGCCCACGGCCTGCTTGGTGACGATGATGCGTCCGGTGCCCGCCGGGCTCGGGGTGTAGCGACCGCCGATGCGCACCGCTTCCTCGGCGAACCAGCGGAAGAACTCGGCACCGTAGGTCACCTCGCCCTTGCTCTCGGGGAAGACCTTGCCCATCTCGAGGGTCATGAGCGCCGCGATGTCGTCGGCCCGGTCGGTGATGGTCTCGAACACCGACCGCAGGATCTCGCCCCGCTTGCGCGCCGGGGTGCCCGCCCACTCCTCCTGCACCGCGCACGCGGCGTCCAGCGCGGCCCGCGCATCGTCGGCGGTGGCGTTGCCGACCTTGGTCAGCACCTCGTCGTTGGCGGGGTTGAGCACGTCGAACGTCGATGCGGCGGAGCGTTCCGCACCACCGATCCACAGACCGGTGGGCACGGAGGAAAGCAGCTTGGCAGTGTCCATACATCCATCATTTACTCCTCCTTCCGCCGTCTCGCACTAGGGTCGTGAGAATGACCGACACCGTGGACATCTCGAAGACGTCAGCCTGGACCGCGCTCGCCCAGCACCACGATCGCATCGGCTCGACGACGCTCC
This sequence comes from Mycobacterium sp. DHQP2018-32-09, assembly GCF_058148405.1. Taxonomy (NCBI): domain Bacteria; kingdom Bacillati; phylum Actinomycetota; class Actinomycetes; order Mycobacteriales; family Mycobacteriaceae; genus Mycobacterium; species Mycobacterium sp. DHQP2018-32-09. The sequence goes on from NZ_JBYVYK010000010.1 coordinate 51,300, forward strand.
GCGAGCTATTCGACGAGGACCCGGCGCGCGGCCGCGAGCTGACGCTGTCGGTCGGCGATCTGTACGTCGACTACAGCAAGCACCGCATCACCCGGGAGACGCTGCAGCTGCTGGTCGACCTGGCCAGGACCGCGGGGCTGGAGGCCAAGCGCGACGCCATGTTCGCCGGCGAGCACATCAACACCTCCGAGGATCGCGCCGTGCTGCACACGGCGCTGCGGTTGCCGCGCGGGGCGTCGCTGACCGTCGACGGCCAGGACGTGGTGGCCGACGTGCACCAGGTGCTCGACCGGATGGGCGAGTTCACCGACCGACTGCGCAGCGGCGAGTGGACGGGCGCGACGGGTCAGCGCATCACGTGCGTGGTGAACATCGGCATCGGCGGCTCGGACCTGGGCCCCGTGATGGTCTATCAGGCCCTGCGCCACTACGCCGACGCCGGCATCACCGCCCGCTTCGTCTCCAACGTCGACCCCGCCGACCTGGTGGCCAAGCTCGACGGTCTGGACCCGGCCAGCACCCTGTTCATCGTCGCGTCGAAGACGTTCTCCACGTTGGAGACGCTCACCAACGCCACGGCGGCGCGGCGCTGGCTCACCGACGCCCTGGGTGACGACGCCGTGGCCAAGCACTTCGTCGCCGTCTCCACCAACGAGAAGCTGGTCGACGAGTTCGGCATCGACACCGCCAACATGTTTGGCTTCTGGGACTGGGTGGGCGGCCGCTACTCGGTGGACAGCGCCATCGGCCTGTCGGTCATGGCCGTCATCGGCAAGGAACGCTTCGCCGAGTTCCTCGCCGGCTTCCATCTGGTGGACGAGCACTTCCGCACCGCGCCGCTGGAGGCCAATGCGCCTGCGCTGCTTGGTCTCATCGGCCTCTGGTACAACGAGTTCTTCGGCGCCCAGTCACGCGCGGTGCTGCCCTACTCCAACGACCTGGCACGCTTCGCCGCCTACTTGCAGCAGCTCACCATGGAGTCCAACGGCAAGTCGGTGCGCGCGGACGGCTCCCCCGTCACCACCGAGACCGGTGAAATCTATTGGGGCGAACCGGGAACCAACGGCCAACACGCCTTCTACCAGCTGCTGCACCAGGGCACCCGGCTGATCCCCGCGGACTTCATCGGCTTCAGCCAGCCCACCGACGACCTGCCGACGGCCGACGGCACCGGCAGCATGCACGACCTGCTGATGAGCAACTTCTTCGCCCAGACCCAGGTCTTGGCGTTCGGCAAGACCGCCGAGGAGATCGCGGCCGAGGGCACCGCCGCCGACGTCGTCCCGCACAAGGTGATGCCCGGAAATCGGCCCACCACGTCGATTCTCGCCACCAAGCTCACCCCGTCGGTGGTGGGCCAGTTGATCGCCCTCTACGAGCACCAGGTCTTCACCGAGGGCGTGGTCTGGGGCATCGACTCCTTCGATCAGTGGGGCGTGGAGCTGGGCAAGACGCAGGCCAAGGCGCTGCTGCCGGTGATCACCTCCGACGACGCGCCCGCCGAGCAGTCCGACAGTTCCACCGATGCCCTGGTGCGGCACTACCGCGCGGAGCGCGGTCGATCGGCCTGAGCCGCGCGGAGCGCGGTCGATCGGCCTGAGCCGCGCGGAGCGCGGTCGATCGGCCTGAGCCGCGCGATTCGTGGAGTCTCCGTTCCGCTGAGCGCGACGGAGACTCCACGAATCGCAACCGATCGCGCATGATGGAGCGGTGACACGTACCGCACTGCTCGCCGTCGGCCTGCTGGCGTCCATTTCCATCGGCGTCGCACCCGCCCACGCCGACACCGCGTCGCCGCTGTACCGACTGGTCGACGTCGCCGCCCAGCGGTTGGCCACCGCCGACGCCGTAGCCGCCTTCAAGTGGGTCAACGGCGGTTCCATCGAGGATCCGGAACGCGTCGCCAAGGTCCTCGACGACGTCTCGACCCAGGCCCGCGAGCACGGCATCGACGACGGATACGTGCGGCGGGCCTTCGAGCATCAGATCCACGCCACCGAGGGCGTGGAGTATGCGCTGTTCGGCCGGTGGAAGTTCGACCCGGCCACCGCGCCGACCGCGGCACCCGATCTCAGCGAATCACGCTCTGCCATCGACGGGTTCAACCGCGCCATGGTCGACGAGATGGCGACCCAGTGGGACGTGCTGCGCGGGCCGGGGTGTGCCCGCGCCCGCGACGCCGCGCGCGCCGAGGTGATCGACGCCCGTCACCTGGATCCGCTGTACGTCCAGGCGCTCGACGCGGCCACCGCGTCGTACTGCTGACGGGATTACTTCAGCAGCTTCGACATCCGCCGGTCTGCGAGCACCTTGCCCCCGGTCTGGCACGTGGGGCAGTACTGGAATGACTTGTCCGCGAACGACACCTCGCGCACGGTGTCGCCGCACACCGGGCACGGCAACCCGGTGCGCGCATGTACGCGCATGCCGGAGCGCTTCTCCCCCTTGAGCGTGGCGGCCCCCTGCCCCACGGAGCGGGAGACGGCGTCGGTGAGCACGGTGATCATGGCGTCGTGCAACGCCATCAGTTGCACTTCGCTGAGCTTGTTGGCGGTCGCGAACGGCGACAGCTTGGCCACGTGCAGAATCTCGTCGCTGTAGGCGTTGCCGATGCCGGCGATCACCTTCTGGTCGGTGATCACGGTCTTGATGCGCCCGGTGTGCGGCTCGAGGGCCGCGGCCAACCCCTGGGGATCGAGCGCCAACGCGTCGGGCCCCAGCGTCGCGATGCCCGGCACCTTGTTCGGATCGTCGACCAGCCACACCGCGAGACGCTTCTGGGTACCGGCCTCGGTGAGGTCGAATCCCGGTGCCTCGCCGGGAGTGCCGAGGTGCACGCGCAGGGCGATGGGCCCCTTGCCGGGCTTCAGCGGTGCGGCGGCGAGCTTGTCCGACCAGCGCAGCCACCCGGCGCGCGACAGGTGGGTGATGAGGTGCAGCTCGTCGAACTGCAGGCCCAGGTACTTCGCCCAGCGGTTGGCACCGGTGACCTCGCGCCCGTGCAGCACCGTGGTGGGCGGGTCGAAGGTCTTGAGCACGGAGAGCGCCGCGACGTCGACGCGCCCCACCGTGAGTCCCACGGCATGGCGGCGCAGGTGGTCGGCGAGCGCTTCGACCTCGGGGAGTTCCGGCACTCCCCCAGTGTGCCGCAGCCGCGGCGCCCGGTCAGCGGCTCACCGCAACCCGTCCTTGCCTCCGACGATGAGCGACAGTGCCCAGCTGACGATCGACAGCACGATCGCGGCCCAGATGGCCGTCCACCAGAAGTCGTCGATCGCCAGGCCCCAGTGCGTGGTGTGCTCGGTGATGCTCGAGGTGATCCACAGCATCAGCGCGTTGATCACGACGTGGATGAGGCCCAGCGTCAGGATGTACAGCGGGATCGAGATGAGCTGCACGATGGGCTTGATCACGGCATTGACCAGACCGAAGATCACGGCGACCACGAAGATGATGCCGATGCGCGCCGCCGTGCTGTCGCCGCCCACGAACGAGATGCCGCTGACCAGTTGCGTGACGATCCACAGCGCCAGCCCGGTGAGGGCGGCGCGGAGCAGGAACTGACCCATGGCCGGTCATCCTGCCAGGATCCGGGTCAGGCGTCGCGGCCGATGGCGGCGCGCCCGAGCAGCGCCACCGCGAACACCGCACCGACGCTGCCCGAGACCAGCAGCGGCACCGTGCCGTCGGCGCCCCAGGCCAAGCCGGCCCAGATACCGGCCACCAGCACCGCGCACCCGGTGGCCCCCTGGAACAGCCCCTGCGCACTGGACTGCAGGTCACTGCCCACCAGGCTGGAGATCCACGCCTTGCCGACCCCGTCGGTGCAGCCCGTGAAGACGCCGTACGCGCCGATCAGCAGCCACGCCGTCGTCGGATCGGTGGTGAGGCCCAGCCCGCCGTATCCGATCGCGAAGAACACCAGCCCGACGCCGAAGACCACCGACCGCGGTAGGCGGTCGGCCATCAGCCCGGCCGGATAGCTCGTCACCGCGTAGACGCAGTTGTAGGTGACGTAGGCCAGGATCACCTCGACCACCGAGAAGCCGATGTCGTTGAGGCGCAACAGCAGTAGCGCGTCGGGGAAGTTGACCACGCCGAAGGCCACCAGCACGCCCGTCACGCGCCAGAAGCCGCCGGGCAGTTCGCGCACGCGCGAGAACGTGCCGGCGCGCGGCGCGGCGACGCGGCGGCGTTCGCGCACGACGAACACCAGCGCCACGCTGAGCACCGCCGGCACGACCGCCACCCACAGCAGCGGCGCGATCCGATGATCGAGCAACTCGTAGCCGGCCAGCCCGAGCAGCGGCCCCACCACGGCCCCCGCGGTGTCCATCGCACGGTGGAAGCCAAAAACCCTCCCGCGCGCGGCGGGGTCGACGTCGGCGACCAGCAGGGCGTCCCGCGGCGCCCCGCGCAGGCCCTTGCCCAGGCGGTCCACGACGCGACCGGCCAGCACCCCCGGCCACGCGGCGAACGCCGCGACCATGACCTTGCCGAGGGCGGCCATGCCGTATCCGGTGGCGATCAACGGGCGCCGGGCGAACCTGTCCCCCAGGGGCCCCGACGCCAGCTTCGTCAGCGACGCAGCCCCCTCGGCCGCCCCCTCGATGGCACCCACCACGGCCGGCGGCGCCCCGAGCACCGCCGTGAGGTAGATCGGCAGCAGGGGGTACAGCAGTTCACTCGCGGTGTCCTGCAGGAAGGACACCGCCGACAGGATGCGCACGTTCCCGGTGAGCCACGGCCGTCGGCGCCCGGTTGCCGTCACGGGCCCCATCTTGCCCGAGCGTTCGTCGCCGCAGAACTAGAACGTGTTCTAGCATCGGCTGCATGCGGTTCACCTACGCGGAAGCCATGACCGACCCCAAGTACTACATCCCGTTGGCCAAGGCGGCCGACGAGGCCGGGTACCACGCGATGACCATCCCCGATTCCATCGCGTATCCCGAGGTGTCCGACTCGAAGTATCCGTACACCGAGGACGGCAACCGCGAGTTCCTGGACGGCAAGTCGTTCATCGAGTCGTTCGCGTTGATCGGCGCGCTGTCGGCCGTCACCACGCGGCTGCACTTCAACATCTTCGTGCTGAAGCTGCCCATCCGCCCGCCCGCGCTGGTGGCCAAGCAGGCCGGCTCCCTGGCGGCGATGTTCGACAACCGCCTGGGCCTGGGCGTGGGCACCAGCCCGTGGCCGGAGGACTACGAGATCATGGGCGTGCCGTTCGCCAAGCGCGGCAAGCGGATGGACGAGTGCATCGACGTCATCCGCGGGCTCACCAGCGGTGACTACTTCTCCTATCAGGGCGAGTTCTACGACATCCCCAGCACGAAGATGACGCCCGCGCCCACCAAGCCGGTGCCGATCCTGGTCGGTGGCCACGCCGATGCGGCGCTGCGGCGCGCCGCCCGCAACGACGGCTGGATGCACGGCGGCGGCGACCCCGAGGAATTGGACCCGCTGCTCGCCAAGCTCGCGAAGTTCCGCGACGAGGAGGAGCGCATCGGGCTGGCCGACGAATTCCAGATCCACGTCATCTCGATCGACGGGTTCAGCCTGGACGGCATCAAGCGCCTCGAGGACAAGGGCGTCACCGACGTCATCGTGGGCTTCCGGATTCCCTACATCACGGGACCCGACACCGAGCCGCTCGACGACAAGATCCGCAACCTGGAGTGGTTCGCGGAGAACGTCATTGCGAAGGCGAACGGCTGAGCATCCCAGGATCGCCCGCCGGCCGCGTCTCCGGCATCAGCGTGACGTAGAGCGCCAACCCCACCACCGCGATGCCGGCCAGGGTCCAGAACGCCACGTCGTATCCCGCCCACACGATGATCAGCCCGGCCAGGCTCGCGCTCAGCGCGCCGCCCAGGCCCTGCGTGGTGGCGACGGCGCCCTGCGCGAGGTTGAACCGCCCGGTGCCACGGGTGAGGTCGGCCACGATCACCGGGAACAGGGCACCGAAGATGCCCGCGCCCACGCCGTCGAGCGCCTGCACGAGCAGGAGCCAGACGGCGTCGTCGGAGACGGTGTAGAGCAGGCCGCGCAGTGCGAGCACGCCGAACGCCGCGATCATGATCGGCTTGCGTCCCCACGCATCGGCCTTGCGGCCCACGGTGATCGCCACCGGGATCATCACCAGCTGCGCCGCCAGCACGCAGGCTGCCACCAGCGAGGTGGCGCTGTCCTTGCCGACGACGCGGGTCAGCAGCTGGCTCACCGACGTGAGCATGGCCGCGTTCGAGAGGTGGAAGGTGAACGCGATGACGGCGAAGATCACCAGCGAGCGATTGGTCAACAGGTGCCGCAGCCCGCTCGCCCCGTCGTCGACCGACTCGGTCAGGCCGCGCGCACGGCGCTCGTCGATCTCGTCGGCCCGGATCCGCAGCGTCGAGACCAGGCTGCACACCGCGAGCAGCCCCATCAGCCAGAACACCACCACCGGGCCCAGCCACCAGGCGAGCAGCGCCGCGATGCCCGCCGACGTCGCGTTGCCAGCGTGGTTGAACGCCTCATTGCGACCGATGCGGGGCGCCAGCAGTTTCGGACCCACCAGGCCGAGGCTGATGGCGGCAATCGCCGGCGCGACGGCCGCGCCGGCGATCGATGCGACGGACTGCGTGGCCGCGACCACCGCGAAGCCGCTGACGAACGGCAGCAGCAGCGAGCTGATGGTCACCGCCGACGCTGCGACGACGATGATCATGCGGCGCCGGGTCACCCGGTCGACGAGCGCCCCGAGCGGTGTCTGGAACACCAGGCCGGCGATCCCGGCCATGGTGATGACGGCGCCGACGGTGGCCTCGTTCCAGCCGTGCGACGGGCCCCGCACCGCCAGGAGATAGATCGCCAGGTACGGACCCAGCCCGTCGCGGACGTCGGCCAGGAAGAAGTTGAGTGCGTCGAGTGCGCGTAGCGACTGCTTCGAGGCCCCACCCGTCTCGGTCATGCCGTCTATGTAGCGTGCGCGCCCGCGAACCAACCGCGACACGGCGCGACGTCACCAACCCGAAAGCTTTGCCAGGGGGCGACGGCGCCGCTCACCGTGCGGCCAGTGCGTCGACGGCGCGGGCGCTGAGCACCTCGTCGAGCACCATCGCCGACGTGCCGACCACACCCGAGTGGCTGCCGTGAGCCGCCGGCACCACCTCGAGTTGCCGGGTGGCGCGGGCGGTCGCGTTGCGGTACAGCGTCTCTCGCAAGCCGGCGACGAACACGTCGTAGGCGGCCGCCATGTCCCCGGCGATCACCAGCACCGCCGGGTTGAGCAGGTTGACCGCCGCCGCGATCGCCTCACCGACGTGTCGCCCACTGTCGCGCACCATGCGACGCGCCTCCGGGTCCCCTCCGTGGACGAGTTCGACGACGTCGCGCATGTTGCGCACGTCGCGCCCCTGCTGCTGCAGCTGATGCACCATGGCCCAGCCCCCGGCGATGGCCTCGATGCAGCCGGTGTCGCCGCACCGGCACGCCAGGCCCGCAGCCGCGGCAATCTTGTTGTGGCCGAACTCGCCTGCCGCCTCCGAGGCTCCGCGTTGCAGCGCGCCGCCGGCGATGATGCCGGCGCCGAGGCCCGTCGACGCCTTGAGCACCAGTAGGTCGTCCAGCCGCTGCAGCGCACCGCCGCGTTCGGCGATCGCGATGGCGTTGGCGTCGTTGTCGAGCAGGATCGGCACCTCGGCACCGTCTTGCCCGCGGCCCTGCAGTTCCGCGAAGTACGGCCGCAACTGGACGCCGTCCCAGCCCGGCAGGATGGGCGAGTCCCGGCTGCAGCCGCGTTCCCGGTCGACGGGACCGGGCAGGCTCGTCCCGATGCCGAACAGCGGGATGCCGGGAAACCGCTCCAGCAGCACGTCCAGACCCTTGACGACGTCGGGCATCAGGTCGTCGGGCCCCAGCGGTACCTCCTGGTCGATGTCGCTGGTGGCCACCAGCTCGCCGGCGAGGTCGCAGATGGCCAGCCGGGTGCGGCTGATGCCGATGGCGACGCACGCCACGACGCCGGCGTCGGCGGCGAAGCCGAGCATCGCCGCGGGCCGGCCGCCCGTGGAGGGGGCCCGTTCGGTCTCGGTGACCAGCCCCAGGTGTTGCAGCGCGGCGACGCGGGCGGCCACGGCGGTCCGCGACAGCCCGGTGCGCTGACCGAGTTCGGCACGGGTGGTCTCGCGGAGGTCCTGGATGAGCGCGAACACGTCGCCGACGCTGGCCATGGCTCCGATTGAACCGCAAAGCCGTAAGCTGTGCCACTTTCGTCCTGAAAATGCAAAAGTAAGTTGGCATGACGGCCGAAGTGGCCCTACCGTGAGACGGGTGACGAGATCCCTCGATCGGCCCACCCGACCCACCTCGGTCGTGGCGCCCGACCCCACGGTCCGCTGGCTGGCGGTCTTCGCGCTGGCGCTCGGCGGTTTCGGCATCGGCACCACCGAGTTCGTCGCCATGGGCCTGCTACCCGACATCGCGGCGAGCCTCGGCGTCAGCGAGCCGACCGCCGGCCACGTCATCTCCGCCTACGCCCTCGGCGTCGTGGTCGGCGCACCGCTGATCGCCGCCCTCACCGCGCGGATGCCCCGGCGCACGCTGCTGCTGGGGCTCATGGTGGTGTTCACACTGGGCAACCTCGCCAGTGTGCTGGCGCCGACCTACGGCACGTTGATGGCCGCACGCTTCGTCGCGGGACTCCCCCACGGCGCGTTCTTCGGCATCGCCGCGCTGGTCGCCGCCCACCTCATGGGCCCGCAGAACCGGGCCAAGGCGGTGGCACACGTGCTCAGCGGGCTCACCATCGCCACCGTCATCGGCGTGCCCATCGCCTCGTTCCTGGGCCAGCGACTGGGGTGGCGCAGCGCGTTCGCGCTCGTCGTGCTCATCGGCCTGCTGACGCTGACCGCCATCTGGTACTTCGTCCCGAACCTGAACCGCATGCACGTCACCAGCCCACTGACCGAACTCGGCGCGCTCAAGCGGGTGCAGGTGTGGCTGGCCCTGCTGGTCGGCATGGTGGGCTTCGGCGGGATGTTCGCGGTGTACACCTACGTCAGCACGACGCTGACCGACGTCGCCGGAATGTCCCGCGGGCTGGTCCCGTTGGGGCTCATGGCCTTCGGGCTCGGCATGGTGGTGGGCAATCTCGTCGGCGGCCGGATGGCCGACCGCTCGGTGATCCGCGGTCTCTACGGTTCGATGATCGCCCTCGGCATCGTGCTGGCACTGTTCACGCTCGCTGCCCATCACCCGTGGACGGCGCTGCTGGGCCTGTTCTTCATCGGCGCGACCGGTTCGTCGATCGGACCCGCCCTCCAGACGCGGTTGATGGACGTGGCCCACGACGCGCAGACGCTGGCGGCGGCGCTGAACCACTCGGCACTCAACATCGCCAACGCCGCGGGCGCCTGGATCGGTGGCGTGGTGATCGCCGCGGGCATGGGGTACACCGCGCCCGCCGCCGCCGGAGCGCTGCTCGCCGCGGCAGGCATCGTGGTCCTGACGGTGTCGGTGGTCCTGCAGCGGGTCACCGACCGCTAGCGCCGCCGGCGTTTCGCGGGCGTCACGGCGGGTAGCACCACCGCGATGCCCACCCACCACCCGCACACCGGCGGGCCACCGGACCCCTCTCCGACGGGCCGCCGTCCCACCCTGCCGGGACCGGTGTTGCTGGCGCTGGTGTGCCTCGCCGCCGTGGCGCTGCTGATGATGCTGCTCTGACGGCGGGCTACTCCGTGGAGCCGCCGGCGAGGACGGCGTCGAGCTCGGTCACCAGCCGTTCGGCGTGGGCGGTCGTGAACGGCAGCGGCGGCCGGATCTTGAGCACGTTCGCATGCGGACCCGACGCGCTGATCAGGACGCGCCGCTCACGCAACGCGTCGACCGCCCGCGCGGCGGCGCCGGCGTCCGGCTCTCGACCACCGGGTCGGACGAACTCCACGGCCACGAACAGGCCGCTGCCGCGCACGTCACCGATCCCGTCGTAACGGCCAGCGAGTTCGGCCAAACCCGAACGCAGGACGGCACCGCACCGTTCGGCGTTGTCGCGCAACCCTTCCCGGTCGATGACGTCGAGCACCGCAGTCGCCGCCGCGATGCTCACCGGGTTGCCCCCGAACGTGTTGAAGTAGCGGACGTCCGTGCCGAACCGTTCCATCACGCGCTCGTGGCCCACCACGGCGGCGATGGGCAGCCCGTTGCCCATGGGCTTGCCCAGCACCACCAGGTCGGGCTCCAGACCGTGCCGCTCGTAGCCCCACCACGTGGCACCGAGCCGGCCGAAACCGGGCTGCACCTCGTCGGCGATCCACAGGCCGCCGTGCTCGCGGACCACGCGGGCGGCAGGGGCGAGCAAGCCCTGCGGGCCGCTCTGCACGCCGTCACTGGAGAGCACGGAGTCCACGATCATCGCGGCCACACCGAGCCCCCGCGAACGCAACTCGGCGATGCCCTGCCGCACGCGGTCGGCGAAGTCCGCCGCCGCGGCCGCCGGGTCGTCGCGCAGGCCGTCCGGCGCGGCGACGGTGACCACGGTGGGCCCGATCTCGTTGTGCGGCCCCAGGCTCGGCGAGATCTCGGCCGCTGCCGCCGTGGTGCCGTGGTAGGCGTGGCTGGTGCACAACACCCCCTTGGCGCCGGTGTGATAGCGGGCGATGCGCAGGGCGAGGTCCACCGCCTCGCTGCCGGTGCACGTGTAGACGACCCGAAAAGGCCACGGCCCGAACAGGTTCAGCAGCCGCTCGGAGTACGCGACGATGGGCTCGGTGAGGTACCTGGTGTGTGTGTTGAGCCGACCGAGCTGCGCCGTCACCATTTCCACGACGTGCGGATGACCGTGTCCGACCGCCGGAACGTTGTTGTAGGCGTCCAGGTACTCCCGTCCGGCCGCGTCGTAGAGGTAGACCCCCGACGCACGAACCGGCACCACCGGCTTGCGGTAGAACAGCCGATAGCTCGGCGCGAGCACGGCATCTCGCCGGGCGACCAGCTCGCGGTCGGCGGCGTCCAGCTCGCCGAGCGCCGATCCGTCGAACGCGTTCGCCATGTGCATGGGCTTGCCGGTCATGGCCGGTCCTGCGCGCACGCGACGGCGGCGGCCCGGATCGCCGCGGCCGCCACCTCCCGATCGATGCCGACGACGGCCCGCAGGGCGGGCAGCGTGTAACGCGACCGCATCGCTCCGTAGGCGGTGGGCCGGGCCCTACCGCGCACGGCCCACGTCAGCGCCTGCACGCAGAGCCGCGCCGCGGCCAGCGGGTAGGCCACCTCCAGCTCCGCCGCCGTCAGCGGTGTCACGCTGGTGTACCCGGCGAGTACCCCGGCCATCGCCGGCAGCGGGGACTCCTTGCGAATCATCGCGTACGCTCCGGCGATGGCCGGCTCGGCCACGCGGACGGTGCGCAGCGCATCGTTGAAGTCCAAGATGCCCGAGACCCGCTGCGTGCCGTCGGCGCGGACGCCGACCAGCACGTTGTTGTCGTTGAAGTCGTTGTGCACCAGGGCCCTCGGTAGTCCTGCGAGCGAGGGCTCGACGTCGGCGAACCACTGCCGTGCCACGTGCACGTCCGGGTTGTCCCCCAGCGCCGGCTCGGCAGCGAGGCATTCGTCGATCACGTCCCCCGACCGCAGCACGTCCCAGTGGTGCGTGCGGCACACGTCCGGCGCGTCGAAGCCCGCGAGCGCGTGCGTGACCTTCGCCGCGGCGACGCCGATCGAGAACATCAGATCGTCGGAATGTGGATGTGCCTTCACCAATTCGACGCCGTCGACCCAGTCCAACACCACGAGCTGGCACGCCGTCGCCCCCTCGCCGATGACGACGTCGAAGCTGCCCGCCAGGTTCGCGACGGGCGTCGGCACCGCCACGTCGAGGTCCGTGCGCGCGAGGTGGTGCAGGATGTCCTGCTGCCACCGCGCACCCGCGCCGTCGTCGGTGCGCAGCTTGGCGAGGTAGGTACGCCCGTGCGCCACGACCCGATAGTTGCGGTCCAGCTCACCGCCGAGGAACGTCATCTCGACGTCGTCGAGGCCGTAGGAGTCGGCCAGGCGGGCGGACACCATGGCCGCGTATGCGGTGTCGGTGGGCCGCTCCTCGACGGGCGGGGTGGTCATCGAACTCCCTTCGCGGTCCCGTCGACGTGCTCGCGGGACAACGTCATTCAAGTGCGGCCCGAGCGACGGGTCAATGCGGCGACGCCGCCGGTGACATTCGCGGCGCCGCCGTCAGTGACATTCGAGGTCGGCGTGATGGCACCGGTTGCCACCGGCCCGCTTCGCCTCGTACATCGCCTTGTCCGCCGTCGACACCAAGCGTTGCAAGATGGCACCCACGGCGAGGCGGTCGAGGTGCCCACCCCGCACCGGACTGCAGGCGGTCCCGACGCTCGCCGTGATGCCGATGGGCAACTCCGAGATCGCCTCGCACAACCGCCGGGCCAGGGCCGCGGGATCGTCACCGACGGTGGCGGCGGCGACGACGAACTCCTCGCCGCCGCTGCGCGCGACGACCGCCGGAGTGTCGCGGACCGCGTGCCCCAGCGCGCGGCCCACGGCCACCAGCGCGTCGTCCCCCGCATCGTGACCCCGGGTGTCGTTGACCCGTTTGAAGTCGTCGACGTCGACCATCGCCACCACGAGGTGGCCGCCGCCGACGGCACCGTCCTCGACGAACAACTTTTCGACGTGCTTCTGGAACGAGCGGCGGTTCAGCAGACCCGTCAGTGGATCTCGATCCGCGCGCTCGAGGTCCACCCCGAGCGCCCGGACCATGACGGAGATCGCCAGCGGCATGGCCATGTTGACCTGGACGACGATGAACAGACCCACCAGCGCCAGCGCGACGTATCCCGTGCCGACGACGCGCATGGCCGCGACGACCGCGACGGTGGTGGCCAAGACGAAGTTGTACAGCACCATGCTCGTGGAATGCAGGAACGCGAAGTACGCCCCGGTGATGGCAAACACGATGCACCCGGTCAGCGCGCCCTGGCCGTCCGGATACCCCAGACATGCCAGGGCGGCCGACATGCTGGTGACGAGGCCGAAGGTCAACGACTGTCCGCGCGACGGCCACCGGAACGCCCAGAGGGCCACGCCGACCACGCCTCCGGCGAAGGCCAACCACATCATCACCACCGACAGCCCCTCACGCGGACCGCCCAGGCCGACGAGCAACGCAAGCACGCAGATGGCCAGCGATCCGGAGATCGTCGACATCATCAACCGCACGGCGCCGGTCATCCCCCGCGCCACGAGATAGTCCGTGAGCCACTCGTAGTGGTTCGCCAATGGCAACCGCCGTTCAGGCATCGCGGCTGTCATCCCCCGCCCCCGGCTTCCTCACCTGTCGATATCGCGGCATGACGTTCCCGTCGAGCGTCATTGCCGAGCACCACCGTACAGGGCGTTAATTTGCTGACGGTAAGAAAACGGCAAGGTTTCAAGGTAATTCGGCGCCGACCTGCCGCCTGACCGAGCCGTGTCGAGCAGCGTTGCACGCCGGCCTTCTGGCCTCCCGACGTTCATGCCCGTTTCCGCGACCCTTCACACGTCGGGGCGGCGGGCGCGTCGTCCGACGACGCGGCGGCGGGTGGCTATCCTCGGCCCATGCCGAACGCGGACCGCGCCCCGTCGCCCGACGACGTCGTGACCATCCACACCGACGGGGGGTGTCGTCCCAACCCCGGGCCCGGGGGGTGGGGTGCGGTCCTGCGGCAACGCAGTCACGTGCGTGAGATGTGTGGCGGCGAGCCCGGGCAGACGAGCAACAATCGGATGGAGCTGATGGCGCCGATCATGGCGCTCGAGGCGCTGACCCGGTCGGTGACGGTGCACCTGTACACCGACAGCACCTACGTGCGCAACGGCATCACCAAGTGGGTGCTGGGCTGGGAGCGCAACGGCTGGATGACCGCCGCCAAGCAGCCGGTGAAGAACGTGGACCTGTGGCAGCGGCTCCAAGTGGCGTGCGCCCGCCATCGCGTGGAGTGGTTCTGGGTCAAGGGGCACTCCGGGGTGGGCGACAACGAACTGGCCGACGAGTTGGCCACGCGCGGCCTGCAGGAGGCGCTGGCCGCACGCGTGTAGGCGACCCGCCGGCTACCGGCCCACCGGGATGCGTCCCCCAAAGGCGTCGGCGGCCCGCCGGACCTCCGCGACCAGGGTCGCCTCGCTCGTGTCGTCGGCCGGGCCGGTGAGCCCCAGGACGGCCTGCAGCGATCCGTCGGCGGCGCGCACCGGTGCGGCGACGGAGGCGATGCCGATCAGTCGCTCCCCGATCGACACCGCATAGCCCTGTGTGGCACTTCGATCGATCTCGGCGTCCAACTCGCTGCGCGTCATCGAACGCCCGTTGGCCAACCGCACGTCGTCCACACCGGCGAGAACCCGCTCACGCTCCTCGACGGCCATGTCGGCGAGGAAGATTCGGCCGGCGCCGCCCAGGTGCAGGGGAAGCCGCTCGCCCACGGGCAGCACGTAGCTCAGCGGGTGCGCGCTCTCCACGCGCGCCACCAGCACGCGACTGTTCTCCACGCGGACGTAGACCGACGCCGTCAAACCCGTGTTGGTGGCCAACTGTTGCAACACCGGTTGGGCAAGCGCCGCAAGGGGATTGCTGACGAGGTAGGCATGGGCAACCGCGAGCGAGGCAGGCCCTGCCGTGTACCCCTCACCCGAGCGGGCGGCGTAGCCGCGGGCCACCAGGACGTTCACGATGCGCTGCGCGGTGGCGATGTGCAGGCCGCTGGCACGGGCGACCTCCGCGAGCTTCATGGGCCGCTTCGCGCCTTGCAGGACGTCGAGCACGTCGAACGAGCGGTCCAGTGATCGCATGTTGCTGGCCGGTGCCGTCATGGCCCCTCCCCGGTCTCTGAGTGCCGCACGGGCGGCGTTCCCGACATTCGATCACGTGCGTCCGGTCAGGTCGGCCCCGGTGGTCGAGTGGTCGCCATGATCCCCATGGCGCCCACGAGCATCATCGCGTTGGCCCAGAAGATGCCGACGAGGCCGAAGGGCCCCGCCAGCGCGCCGATGGCAAGCGGCACCGACACCTGGGCAAGCCGGTTCGACGTCAGCCGCATCCCGAGGGCCGTGCCGTGGGACTCGGCCCGCGTCAGCGACGTCACCCACGACATGGTCAGCGGTTGCGGAACGCCGAGGCCCACGCCGAGAGCGACCATCACCGCCACGGCTCCCCCCGCGTTCGTGAACGGCAGCGCGATCAGACCCACGACCGCCGCACCCATCGAGGCGGTGATCAGGGTGCGCCTGCCGAATCGATGGACCATCCGCGACAGACCGAACCGGCTCACGATGGTCACGGCGGCGCGCAGCGCGAGGAGGGCGCCGACGGCGGTGGCGCCGACGCCGTGGTCGTTCGCCCACACCGGCACGAATGCGTACATCACGTCGAGGCTGACCAGCACGGTTCCCGAGACCACCAGCGAGCGCCACATCTGCGGCGTCCGGAGCAGGTCGCCGACGGGATCGACGTGACCGCTCTCGGTGCGCCCTTCGGTCCTCGGTGCGTCCAGGCGCCGCAGCGCTGCATGCGCGGGCATCCCGAGGACGAGTGCGACCGCACACGCGACGAGTCCGATCGTCGTGTTCGGCGCCACCCCGGTCGCCGTCGGCGACGACGCCACGGTGACGAGCGGCGGCCCGATCAGCTGCCCCACCGAGGCAGCGACGGTCAGGGTGCCGAAGGCGGCGTCGCTGTCACCGCCCCTGCTGACGTGGGCGACGAACGTTTGCTGACCGATCATGACCACGATCTGTCCGAGACCGATGACGCCGGCCGCAGCCACCAGTGCGGGCAATCCACCCGTGACGGCTGCCCACCCCGTGCCCGCCGCAGCCAGCACGAGACCGGCGAGCGCCACCACCGGACCCCCCGACCGGTCGGACCAGCGCCCCGCCGGCACCGCGACGGCCAGGGCCGGCAGCGCAAAGGCCGTGGCCAACGCGCCGAGGATCACCGGGTCGGCGCCCAGGGACAGCGCGCGGTAGCCGATCATCAGTCGGACACCGGTCCAGGAGGCTTGGACCAGCACGGTTTGTTGGCCGAGCGCCCAGCGCCACCGACCAGACACCGCCGCCATCCGCTGCTACCGCCTTCCACCCGCCAGGTGGCGCCGACGTTATCACTGTGCGATAGGCACTATCGGACGGCAGTGGCGTTGCAGGGTGATCCGACACCGCCGGGCAGCGCAAGCGGTTTGACGGTGACGAAGGCGTCCCAGCGATGCGTCGCGCGCGCGTCGACCGTCAGCTCCGTGAGGTTCCACAATTCACCCAGCGGAACACCGAGTTTGGCGATCAGCTCCTGGTGCATCATGCCGCGGTCCTCGGCTGCGCTCTCGACGAACGGGCTCGACTCGAGCACCGGCAGCACCTCCACGGCGAAGGTGTCCGTGGCGAACAAGGCAACCTTGTTGTCCCACAACCACGTCAACAGTTCCCGCTGCTGGGCGAAGCCCGTCGCCCGCCGCTCGTCCCGCACTGCCGCACGCTGAGCGGCGTCGGCATCGAGGAACCATCGCGCCCACCCGGTGTGCACCAGGACGAGATCTCCTGCCGAAACCCGACACCCCTGCCGCGCGGCGGCCCGATCCAACACCGTGACGTCGAGCGCCGGGCCGTCGCGATGGTCGACGGGCGAACCCTCCGCCGCCAGCAGTCCTTCCACGTCGAGCAACACCCCACGGCCGACGATCGGCCGGTCCGCCCAGGCCTGGATCCCCAGTGGGGTGGTCCCGGCGGCCACGTCCTCGTCGGGCACCCCGTCGTAGAAGCCGTAACCCGATGCCCGGCGGTGCCGCAACCCGTCGAGATGACTGCTCGCCTGGAGGAAGAACCCGTCGAGCCGATCATCGCGAGACTGCGCGTGCGCGCACGTGATGGTGTGCGTGGGCGCCGACCGCGCACGCGACATCGGCGGGTCGAAGGCGTTCAACGGATGGTCCAGGCTGAACACGGCGCCCCTGGTCACGAGCTGGGCCGCTGCCCTGACGTGGTCTGCTCCGGCGAAGTTGGCGGTGCCACGATCGGGGTGGTCGAAGACTCCCCAACTCGACCCGGGCGGCGCTCCGTCGGTGCGCCGCAACAGCTCCGAGTAGGTGGAGCCGCGGTGGACGCTCACGCGTGCTCGGGCACCGGCGTGCTCACGCCGTCGGCGGCCTGCGGTTCGTCGGTGCGAAAGTACGACAGGACGAACGCCAGCAGCCCCGCGACCCCGGCCGCCCCGTACGCCCAGGGCGCCACGACGTCGGAGACGGCGTCCACGAAGTCGCCGTTGCCGAGGGCGAGCCCCGCGGCCTGCAGTGCGACCACCACGAGGCCACCGAGGAGGAAGGCGACGACGCTGATTCGGAATGCGACGGAGATGACTGTTCTGATCATCGGTGTGGTTCCTTCGTGTGTCAGGCGACGGGCAGCAGGCCGAGGGCGATCAGGACGCCGACGCCCAGGATGGGGATGCAGTAGTACTTGAGCAGCGGGAGGAAGGTCTTGCCCGGGTCTACCTGGGCGATGCCTGCGGCGACGTAGATCGGCGCACCCGACGGCGGCGAGGCCCCTTCGGTGGACGCGAACACCAGCACCGCCGTGGCCGCGACCGGGGCGGGAATGCCCACGCCGACCAGGGCTGCGACGGCCACGCCTCCGACGGCTGCCATGGTGGCCGACGCGGTGAGCGGGATCGCGATCACCACGATGATCACGCCCACGATGATGGCCATCAACCACGCAGGCGCGTGGACGTGCTCCAGCACCGTGGTGAGCTGCTCCGGCAGACCGAGGTCGCCGAGGACGTTGGATGCCGTGAACGCGGCCACGATGGTGACGCCGATGACGCCGAACTGAGGGGCACTGTCTCCCAGCACCTTCCACCATCCCGATGCCTTCCGCGGCAGATGGCGGCGTCCCAGGAAGAGCACCAGCACGATCATCAGCACCGGGATCCACGTGACCAGGCTGATGGCCTTGGACATCACCAGATCGGTGTACCTCGACAACTCGCCGGCCAGGGGGCCGCGGGTGAGCAGTAGCGGGATGAGGATGGGGATGAACAGCAGCAGCGAGTGCCATCCGGAGCGCAGGCTGGTCGCGATCGGCAACCGGTCCTCCGCGCTGATCGGCTGCAGCCCGTGCTTGCGGACGAGGTAGAAGTTCATCACGAGCCGGTAGGCCAGGCACCAGAGTCCAGCCAGCGCAAGGGGAATCACGATCTCGTCGGGCTCCATCAGCCCGGTGACCGTGGCCGACCCGACCAGGATGAACATCGTGGCACTGAACGGGAAGGTGACGCCCATGCCTGCGCACCCGGCGACAACCGTGGCGGACAGTTCGGGGCTGACACCCGAACGCTTCATCCACGGCACGGTCACCGACCCGACCGCCGCGGTGACCGACGCGCCGACGTGGGCGATCGCGCCGAACATGCCGCCCGCGACGGTGGAGGTGTACACCGGGCCACCCCGCATGCGTCCCAGGAACGAGTTCAGGACGTCGATGAGCCGATCCAGCACGGGCGTCTTGGTGAGGATGAAACTCATGAAGATGAAGGCCAGACCGGCGAAGGTCACCTCTTCTTGGATCGCATCGACGAAACCGTGCCACACGTAGCCGGGTGCGTTGGTGCCCGCGAACGCCGCGACGGCCACCAGCCCGACGATCATCGCCTCGCCGATGTTGCGCTTGAACACGGCGTTCCACACCACGATGGCGACGATGAAGGCGACCAGCGCCCACACCGCGATCACGACGCGCTCCTGGCGGCGATGATCGCCGCGCGGCGTGCGGCCTCGTCGGCCTCGACGGCCCGGCCGCCCGCGAGACTTGCGAACGCCTCAGCGGCAGGCACGATCACGACACCGTCGTCGTCGGCGACCACCAGGTCTCCCGGGTGGCACACCACACCGCCGACGGCAACGGGGACGTCGACGTAACCGGGACCGTCCTTGTAGGGACCTGCGGGGCTGACGGCCCGCGCCCACACGCCGAAACCGATCTCGGCGAGGGCGTCGACGTCGCGGGCGGCGCCGTCGATGACCATGCCGACACAGCCCCGCGACCGGGCGCGTTCGGCGATCAGCTCGCCCATGAGAGCGCGGTTGACGTCGCCGTGGCCGTTGATGACGATCACCTCCCCGGGCCGCACCTTTGCCAGGGCCTCGTGCAGCGCCCTGTTGTCTCCGGCGCGAGTCCATACGGTACGAGCCCGGCCGACCAGGCGCGCCCCTTTCCACATGCTGCGGATGCCCGAATCGACCATCCCCATTCGACGGCGCGCGTCCCCGATGTTCGCCACCGGGAGACCCTCGTAGCCGGGCAGGAGATCGGCCGCCGTGCGGCCATTCTGGTCGGCGAGCCGCTGGTGCACCTGCGCGGTGGCGCGCGCCACGACGGGAGCGACGTCGAGGTCGTCGAGGAGTTCGACCGCAGCGGCGGCCTCGACCGCGCGCCGCGGGGCATGCTTGATCGTGCCGTCGTGCAGTCGGTCCAGCGCCGCGTACCCCCCGGCCAGCGCACCGGCGATCTGATCGCGCAGCCACTGCTCGTCGTCGGCGGCGGCGCCGGCCTCGGTCGCCTCGACGATCAGTGCCCCGAGGCCCTTCATGAAGCTGCTGCGCAACAGCTTGCGGCGCGACGCGTCGCCGGCACCTCCACCGATGTCGTCGACGGGAGCTCCCAGGGCGCCGAAGTACGCGGCGGCCAGCGATGACCCCGAGCCACTGATCACGAGTGCGGTCTTCGCCCCGTGCGCGGGCACCGAACCCACCACGGCGACGTCGGCGAACGACACCCCGGGCGCCTCGGCGATGGCGGCGGCTACCTGCTCCTTGACCGCTACCGCCGCGGAGTTCATGTCGGCGTACACCGCGGTGGCCTTCAGGTGGGGCGCCGCGTCGCGTGCCGCCTTCACGGCCACTTTTGCGCTGGTGAGGCTGAGCACCAGGTCTGCGTCGCGCACCGCGTCGTCCACCGTGTCGCATCGTCGGACGTCGGCAGGCGTGGTGACGTCGGCCGGATCGAAGCCACTGACCTGCCAGCCCTGCGTCGAGAAGCCCGCCGTGTACAGCGAGCCCGCCTCGCCCAGGCCGAGGACTGCCAATTTCATCACGTCGCCTCACTCTCATTGTGTGATAGCTATTATCACTCGATGCTGTAATCGTGATCACAACACCGGGCGATGTCAAGCGCCGTCATGCCCGCGCACGCGTCACCGCACGACCGCGAAACCCCGGGCCGGGAATAGCGGGGCCGTCGCGACGGTCGTTAGCCACATGGACAAAGCAGCCATCGACGACATGAACCGCAAGGTGATCGAGGAGTTCCGCGCCACGGGCGGCACGGCGGGCGGAATCTTCGAGGGCAAACCGCTGGTACTGCTGCACCACGTCGGCGCCAAGAGCGGCACCGAACGCATCGCGCCACTGGTACCGCTGCTCGACGACGGCCGCATCTACGTCTTCGCCAGCAAGGGCGGCGCGGACACCCACCCGGACTGGTACCGCAACCTGGTGGCGCACCCCGAGACCACCGTCGAGCTGGGCAGCGACGAGATTGCGGTCACCGCAAGGGTTCTCGAGGGTCAGGAACGTGCCGACGTGTATGCCAAGCAGGTCGATCTCGAACCGCAGTTCGGCGACTACCAGCGCAACACCGAGCGCCAGATCCCCGTGGTCGAACTCGTTCGACGCTGACGACCCGCGGGGCCGCCGAGCCACGACCCGCCCGTGAGATCCTGGTGGTCACCATGTCAGCAGATCTGGATTGGACCGTACGACCCCGAACGGGTTTGGGCAGGCTCGAGTTCGGCATGTCCCCGGCTCGGGTCGATGCCCTGTCGGCGACGTACGGACCCGTCACCGGTCGCGGCGCCGATCGCGTGACCGACCACCTCCTGCGCGAGACGCTGGCGATGTTCGGCGACGCGATGAGCGACGACGAGAAGCGGGCCTTCGTCGCGGAGTACGCGGACCACGGCCCACCCGCGGACAGCGTGACCGAAACCCGCGGCGACCTCGTGCTGCGGTACGAGAGCGACCGACTCTGCGAGATCATGCCCGCCGGGCCGCGACACCCGCTGTTCCTCGACGGCAGGGACGTCTTCGGACTGCACGGTCTGGAAGCACTCGAGCTGCTGGAGCGGCTCAACGAAGGGCCCGGCCGTTACGCCGACGTCGACGCGGCGTTCGATCGCCTCGCGATCTCGGTGACCGGATTCGGCGCCGGTGACGCGGCTCTCGGCGTGCAGCCGTTGGACGCGTCCGACGCGCGCTTCCAGGACCGCACGGTGACACTGCGGGAAGTCCCCCATCTCCCGGAGCAGGAACTACACCGCTACGTCACGCTGTCGGTGCGACGCACCGACTGACGGGCCAGCGTCCGACTCGGCCACCGAATCGCTGCACGCCTTAAGGTCGAGACCATGAGCGAGATCGACGACGCCCTCGCCTTGGCGGCTTCCCACGGCCTTCACCTCATACCGAACGGCGCAACACTGAGCGAGGCTGGGCTGGACTACCGGGTCGTGATGTCTCATGACGACTGCGGAAAGCCGTGGGTGCTTCGCCTCCCCCGTCGCGCCGACGTTTCCCGGGGCATCGCCGCAGAGGCACGCATCCTCGACCTGGTGCGGCCCGTCCTGAAAGTCGACGGGGTTGCGGTTCCCGACTGGCAGATACGTTCTTCGTCACTGATCGCCTATCCCGCATTGCCCGGTGCACCCGGCCTGACTCTGACGGATGACGGCGAACCCGAATGGCGCATCGATCCGGCGAGTCCCGATTACGCGATTCGTCTCGGTCGACTCCTGGCGCGTCTGCACTCGATCACTCCCGATGAGGCCAACTCACACGGGGTAGACGTCCGTACTCCAGCGCAGGTCCGGCAAGCGTGGCGCAATGACATCGACAACGTGCGCTCCGAGTTCGTCGTTGCCTCGACGCTCGTCGACGCATGGCAAGACTGGCTCGCCGACGACGCCTGCTGGCCGGACCGGACCGTGATGACGCACGGCGAGATCTACCCCGGACACGTCTTGTTCGGCGAGAACGGCACCATCACAGGCGTATTGGACTGGACCACCGCGCGTGTCGACGATCCTGCTCGCGACCTGGCCGCTCAGTACGGCGCCGCGGGCGAGGAGCTCTTGCAGACGACATTGGAGGCGTACTCGGCAGCAGGCGGATACGTCCACCAGGGGTTGGCGACCCAGGCTCGCCAGCTGTGGCATGCCTCCCCGATTGCGTTCGCGCTCTACGCCTTGACAACACGCGCCGACGAAGATCTCGCCCGGGCTACCCAAATGCTCGACCCGTGACCTGGCGTGGACGCCCGACCATGGGTACGTGCGCTACCGCCATGTTGCAGCGACTGCAATCATTCCCACACCACTTCGCCGGGGGACTTGTCCGGGCGTAACCCGCGCCAACTCGGTTGTCGCAGTCGGCCATCCGAGGTGCGCTCGCCGTAGCGGACCTCCCCCACCAACTCCGGCCGGACGTAGGTGACGCCCTTGGCGTCGGGCCCCGCCAGCCGTTTGGTGAAGGGCGACGTGTCGGTATGCAGCGGTTCCAGCGTCCGCTTGAGCGCCGCCAGGTCCTTCTCGGTGAAACCCGTGCCCACGCGGCCGGCGAAGTGCAGACCACCCTCCTCGGGCACGCCCACGAGCAGCGCACCGATGCCGCTGGTGCGGCCCCCCTCGCCGGCTCGCCAGCCGCCGATCACGACTTCCTGCGTGAGCCACAGCTTGTCCTTGATCCACGACTTCGAGCGGCGACCCGGCTGATAGGTCGACTCCCAGCGTTTGGCCACCACGCCCTCGAAACCGTGTGCGCGCACGTATTCCAGCGCGTCGGCCCCGTCGCCGTCGAGCAGTGGGGGCACGATGGGCACGCCTGCGCCGGCCAGCGTCTCCAGCAGCCTGCGACGGTCGCGATACTTCGCGTTGAGGAGTGACCGTCCGTCCAGGGCGAGCAGATCGAAGGCCCAGAATTCGACGTTGCTGCCCGCCGCGCGGTTCTGCATGGCCCCGAAGCTGGGTACGCCGCGGCCGTCCAACGCGACCACCTCGCCGTCGAGCACCACGTGGTGATCCGCGAGATCGGCTGCCAGCGACCGTAATTGGGGGAACTCGGCCGTCACGTCGCGGCCGCTACGCGACCGCAGCGTCAGGACGCCGTGGTCGGCCTCCACCAGCAGCCGGTACCCGTCCCACTTGCCCTCGAACGCCCACACCGACGGAGTCAACCGCGCCACCGAACCGTGGGTGGCCAACATGGGCGCCATCCCGGCGTGTGCGAGCGACGCCGGCGCGGCGGGCTGGTCCTTCATCCGATGCGCCAGCCAGTTCTTGCCGTCGGTCTGGATCAACGCGTAACGGCCCTTGATCTTGGCGCCGTGCAGCGTCACGATCACCTCACCCTTGCGGCCCTCGATCGGCTTCTCGCCGTCGACCCCGGGATCGCGGAACTTCTCGGCCTCGTAGGTGCCCGAGTCCCACACCGTCACCGTGCCTCCGCCGTACTCACCGGCCGGGATCGTGCCCTCGAACGTGGCGTACTGCAGCGGATGATCCTCGGTATGCACCGCGAGGTGGTTGACCGACGGCGTCTGCGGCAGGTTCTTCGGCACCGCCCACGACACCAGCACGCCGTCGCGTTCCAGCCGAAAGTCGTAATGCAGTCTGCGGGCGTGGTGTTCCTGGATCACGAAGGTGTCGTCGTTGCCTGCCACGGGCGCCGCCCGCGGCACCGGTTCCGGCGTCTTGGCGGCATCCCGCATCGACCGGTACGTCGCCAGCCCGTCGGACAACGGAAGCGGAGGATCCAACCCGGCGAGCAGATCGCCGTCGGCCGCCACCCGTTCGAGCACCTCGTCGAACCGCAGCTGGCGCAACGCCGGATCCTCGATCTCCTCCCACGTCCGTGGGGCGGCGACCGTCGGATGGTCGCGTCCGCGCAGGGAATACGGCGCGATGGTGGTCTTGGCCGCGCTGTTCTGACTCCAGTCGACGAACACCTTGCCCGCACGCAGACTCTTCGTCATGGTCGCGGTGACCTGTTTGGGCATGCTCTTCTCGAGCTGCTGGGCGATGCGCTTGGCCAGCACCGACGCCCCCTGGGAACTCACCGGGTCCGCCAACGGCACGTACAGGTGCAAACCCTTGCTGCCGCTGGTCAACGGGTATGCGGTCAAACCGATGTCGGCCACGTAGCCCCGCACCTCCTGCGCCACCTCGCACAGCTGCCGGAACGTCACGTCCTCGCCGGGGTCGAGGTCGAAGACGATGCGCGTCGCCGGGCCGGGGTTGCCGTCGTCGTCGAACCGCCACTGCGGCACGTGCACCTCGAGCGCCGCCTGCTGCGCGATCCAGGCGAGACCCTCGCGCGTGTCGATGAGCGGATACGTCGTGGTCCCCGAGCGGTGCGTCACCGAGGCCCGCTCCAACCATTCCGGCGCCGACGACGCGAGCTGCTTCTCGAAGAAGTCGGCCTGCCCCACACCGTTGGGCCAGCGCTTGCGCGTCACCGGCCGACCCGCGACGTGCGGCACCATGGCATCGGCGACTGTGACGTAGTACTCGAAGACCTCGGCCTTGGTGGTACCCGTCGCCGGATACAGCACCTTGTCCGGATTGGTGAGCCTCACCCGCCCGCAGCGATCCACCATCTGAGGCTATTACCCCGTCCGCGCGGCGCTACCCCACTTCCGGCGACCGGATCAGGAGTCGTCGTCCAGCGACAGTGCGGCGAACGGTTCGGTGGGGATCTCCGCGACGGCCAACTTCGCCGCCGAGTCCGCGGGAATCACGTCGCGCGACAGTGCGGCCAGCGCCTTGTTGGTCCCCACGTCGCGGCCCGCGCGCTCACTCAGCAGCCACCGCACCTCCAGGAGATCGCAATACGCCTGGATGGGCGTACCCGCACCGTGCACGGCCTGGTGCGCCAACCGCTCGTACGGCGTCAGGATCTCCATCATCCACAACCGTGCGGCCGTCGCCTCGTCGACGTCTTCGCCTGACTCCCTGCACAACTGGGCCTGATAGGCGTGCAGATCGCCCAGCAGGATGGCGGCCTGACCCTCGCCGACGTCCAATCCCGTCAGGTCCCGCAGGTGCTGAGCGTGAAACCGGCGGTCACCCACCACGACGTGCACCCGCAGCCGGCTCGCGTCGTCACCCACCGGGTGGAGCGCCAGCTCGTCCACGGCGAAGCCGAGGTCGTTGAGCCGACGGATGGTCCCCTCGACGCGGTAGCGGTCGGTGAAGCCGAACACCGGTTCGGCGTGCAACACGTCCCACAGTTCGCCGTAGCGCACCCGCACCTGTTCGGCCTCGGAGATCAGCCGGGCCTCGAACTCCTCGGTGGTTCCCAGCCGTTCGGCGAGATCGAGCATGCCCATGGCGACGTTCTCGACCATGATGTCCAGATCGTGTTGGCGTTGACCCCGGCTGAGCCCCGTCGGATGGATCTCCGAGGTCTCCGCGTCCACCAGCCACGCCTGCAGCGACTGCCCGTCACGCGAGAACAGCGTGTTCGCCAGCGAACAGTCACCCCAGAAGACGCCGTGCCGGTGCAACTCCACCAGCAGACCCGCCATCCCGTCGAGCAGCCGAGCCCGGTGCTTGCCCTCCTCGGGGGGCAGCCGCATGAACAGTCGGCGGTACTGCCACGACCCCTCGAGGTAGCGCGTGACGAGGATGGCCGTCTCGAACTCCGGCTGCAGCACCACCCCGGCGGGGTGCACGGCGGGCAGGCCCATGTCCTCCAACCCGCGCAGGTTCTCGTACTCCTTGGTCGCGATGCGCGGCGGCATGTCCTTGACGGCCCACAACACGCCGTCGGCCTCGACGAACTTCACCAGGTGCCTGCTGGGGCCCACGGCGATGTCACGCAGCGGCACGTCGGGGACGTTCCACCGAGCCAGCGGCCGGTCCCACGGCAGCGCGAGCAGGCCGGGGGTCGGTGTCCGCAAGCGGAATTCGGGTGCGCGCACCCTAGTTGAGGCGCTCACCGCTCCGCGGATGGAACAGGTGCACCACCCCGTCGGGGTTCCTGTTCAGCCGCACGGTCTGCGCCAGCCGGGGCGCCTTGCGCGGATTGCACCGCGCCACCAGCTCGGTGCCGCCGGACCCGGCGTGGGTGTAGACGTACGCCTCGCTGCCCAGGTCCTCCACCAGGTCCACGACGACCTCCACCCCTTCGGTCTCGGAGATCTCCAGGCTCTCCGGCCGGATACCGACCGTCACCTCGGACAGCCCCGCCTCGCTGATCTTTGCCATGTCGGCCCGCTCCAGCGGCAACACCGAATCGCCGATCTTCACCCCGTCGGAGGTCACGGGCAGCGTCACCAGATTCATTGCCGGTGAACCGATGAACCCCGCGACGAACGCGTTGGCGGGACGGTCGTACAGCTCGTTGGGCGTGGCGAACTGCTGCAGCTTGCCGAAGCGCAGCACGGCCACGCGGTCACCCATCGTCATGGCCTCCACCTGGTCGTGGGTGACGTAGACGGTGGTGGTGCCCAGCCGCCGCTGCAGCGCCGCGATCTGCGTGCGGGTCTGCACGCGCAGCTTGGCGTCGAGGTTCGACAGGGGCTCGTCCATGCAGAACACCTGGGGTTCGCGCACGATCGCGCGGCCCATCGCCACGCGCTGCCGCTGACCGCCGGACAGCTTGGCGGGCTTGCGATCCAGGAACTCGGTCAGGTCGAGGATCTTGGCGGCGTCCTCGACCTTGCGGCGCCGCTCGTCGGCGGGCACGCCGCGCAACTTCAACGCGAAACCCATGTTCTCGGCGACGGTCTTGTTGGGGTACAGCGCGTAATTCTGGAAGACCATGGCGATGTCGCGGTCCTTCGACGGCACCCCCGTCATGTCCTTGCCGCCGATCTCGATGGAACCCTCGTCGATGTCCTCGAGGCCGGCCAGCATGCGCAGCGCCGTGCTCTTGCCGGACCCCGACGGGCCGACGAGGACGATGAACTCGCCGTCGTTGATGTCGAGGTTGAGGTTGTCGACCGCGAGCTTGTCCGAACCCTCGTAGATGCAGGTGGCGTTGCGGTAGGTGATCGATGCCATTGTCATTCTCCTGTTTCGTTCTTCGAGTCCACGAGGCGCGGGACTACTTGATCGCGCCGAAGGAAAGTCCGCGCACCAGCTTGTTCTGCGCGAACCAGCCGCACAGCATCACCGGTAGCGCCGCCATGGTGGCGGCCGCCGACAGCACGGCCCAGTACTGCCCTTCGCCGGCGATGAAGCCCACCAGGTAGACCGGCATGGTCTGCGCGTTGACCGCCGTCAGGTTCACCGCGAAGAAGAACTCGTTCCACGCGAAGATGACGCAGATCAAGGCCGTGGCCGCGATTCCCGGTGAGACCAAGGGCAGGATGACCTCGCGCACCGAGCGCCACAGGCTGGCGCCGTCGAGGCTGGCGGCCTCCAGCAGTTCCCCCGGCACCTCCAGGAAGAACGACCGCATCATCCACACCGCGATGGGCAGGTTCATCGACGTGTAGAGCACGATGAGTGCCCAGATGTTGTCCAGCAGACCGATGTTGGACACGATGACGTACAGCGGCAGGATGGCCGCCACGATGGGCAACATCTTCGTGCTCATGAAGAAGAACAGGGCATCGGAGGTCTTGCGCACCGGCCGCAGCGACAGCGCGAACGCCGCGGGCACGCCCAGCAGCAGCACGACGACGGTCGAGACACCCGTGGCGAACACCGAGTTGAGCATCGCGGGTCCGATGCCCTGATCGAACACCGCCCCGTAGCGATCCAGGGTCGGTGTGAAGAACAGCTTGGGCGGGTTGGTCGCCGCGTCGCTCTCCTGCTTGAACGACGTCAGCACCATCCAGAACACCGGGAAGAAGAAGCCCAGCGCCGCGATCCAGGCCACCACGCCCCAGGGACTGAACTTGCGGCTCTTCTTCTTTCGCACCGGCGCCGGAGCGCTCGTCGACTCGGACGTGCGGTCGGTGGTAGTGGTCATGTCAGGCGGCCTCTTCCTTGCCGGAGAACGATTTGAAGATCAATCGCAGCGCGAAACTCGCGATGATCATCGTGAAGATCACGACGACGACGCCCATGGCCGCAGCCTGGCCCATGTCGAAGCCCAGGAACGCCCGCTGGTAGATGTAGAACGGCAGGTTCGCACTCGCGATGCCCGGCCCGCCCTGGGTCATCATGTAGATGGCGTCGAAGGTGTTCACCAGGTAGATCGCGCCCAGCACCACGCCCAGTTCGATGAAGCGCCGCAGGTGCGGCAACGTCAACTCGCGGAAGAGCTGGAAGGATCCCGCACCGTCCACGCGGCCGGCCTCCAGCTGGTCGCGGGGCATCGACTGCAGGCCCGCCAGGATCAGCAGCATCATGAACGGCGTCCACTGCCAGATCAATTCGACCATCACCATGGTCAGCGGGTACTGACCGATCCAGTCCACCTTGCCGATGCCCACCAGACCCAGCGCCCAGTTGAGGATGCCGTTGTTCGGATCGAGGATCGTCGTCTTCCAGATCAACGCCGCCGCCACCGGGGTGACCAGGAACGGCGTGATGAGCAACGTTCGCACCACGCCGCGGCCCAGGAAGGCGCGATCCAGCAGCAGCGCCAACAACAACCCGAAGAACGCCGAGAACAGCACCACGCCGACGATCAGGACCACGGTGTTCAACGCCACCGACCAGAACTGGCTGTCCTGGACCACGGCGACGTAGTTGTTCAGTCCCACGAACTGGCGGGAGCCGGGACGCACCAGGTTCCACGACAACGTGGAGTAGTACAGCGTGAACAGGAACGGGATCTGCGTCACCACGATCATGAAGATCAGGGCGGGCAGCAGCGGCCCCCGCCTGCGCCACCCCTCGGCGCGACTCACGCCCACGTCCTGGCGTTCCTTGATCCTTCGGACGCGCTCGGCGACGTCGGTGTCGGCGGCGCCCGTGTCAGCAGTCAGTGTCATCACTTCTCCTGGTAGCTCTTGCCGACGACCTCGGCGTACTGCTGCGCCTGCGCCATGGCGTCGTCGACGGACTTCTGCCCGGCGATGGCGGCGCTGATCTGCTGGCTGACCCGCGTCCCCAGATCCTGGAACTCGGGGATGCCGACGAACTGCACGCCGGTGTACGGCACCGGCTGCACGGTGGGCTTGTCCGGGGTGGCACCCTCGATCGACTTCAGCGTGAGCGGCCCGTAGGACTGCGAGATCGCCTGGTATTCCGGCAGATCCGTGTAGGTCGAGGTGCGGCTCCCGGGTGGGACGCGGGCCCAGCCGAGCTTCTCGCCGACGAGCTTCATGTAGTCCTTGCTGGTCATCCAGGAGATGAACTTCCAGGCGGCGTCGGGGTTCTTGGCCGCCTTGGGGATGGCCAGCGCCCACGTGTACAGCCAGCCCGAGTTGGGCTTCTCCATGATGGGGGCGGGCAGGTAGCCGATCTTGCCCTGCAGGTCGGGGTATTCCTTGGGGTCCTCGAGCACCGACACCGCCGACGTGGCGTCGTACCACATGGCCGTCTGCCCCTGACCGAAGAGGTTGGCGCACTCCTGGAACCCCGTCGACGCGGCGCCGAGTTCACCCGACTCGCGCAACGTGTCGACGTAGAAGTTCACCGCCCGCTTCACCTCCGGGCTGTTCAGCTGAGCATTCCACTGCTCGTCGAACCATCGGCCGCCGAACGTGTTGATCACGGTGTCCAGGGGCGCGAGCACCTCGCCCCACCCGGGCTTGCCGCGCAGACAGATCCCGGCCCGGTCGGCGGTCTTGAGTTGCTTGGCCCACTCCCGCACCTCTTGCCACGTGGGCTGGTAGTTCGGGTCGGGGTTGACCTGGATGCCTGCCTGCTCGAACAGATCCTTGCGGTACATCAGGAACGACGACTCGCCGTAGAACGGCACCGCGTACATGTTGCCCTCGTAGGACAGCGAGTCCCGCAGCGACGAGATGAAGTCGTTCTCGTCGTAGCCGGGGGTGTTCTTGGCGTAGTCGCTGAGGTTGCGCAACCAGCCGTCACGCGCCCACTGGGGCGTCTCGAAGTTGCTGATCATCGCGACGTCGAACTCGCTGCCGCCCATGGCCGTCGACATCGTGATCTTGGCGCGCGCCTGGTTCTCCGACAGCGAGATGAACTTCAGCTTCGTGCCGGGGTTCTCCTTCTCGAACTCCGACGAGAGCTTCTGTGCATCCGTCATCTGCGCGTTCGACACCATCGCGATGGTGACCTCGTTGCTCGAGGCCCCCAGGCTGCCCGCGCCCGCGCAGCCCGCGGTGAACGTCAACCCGAGCGCGGCGACGCACGCCCCCATCCTCTGTAGGACTCTTCGTCGAGCCTTCACGGTGTACCACCCTCCCCGGCCCGCTGGGCCTGATTCAACAGCCAACGTGCACAATCGATGTCACATACCAAGAGCCTTGCCAGCCCGCCACGCAACGCGGCGAGCGTCGCCGCGTACTTCTCCGGCCCGCTGCACACCAGAATGGTCTTGGCGCAGGCGCGGACGTCGGCCAGCGGTACCGACACCGCGCGGTCCTCCAGATCCGTGATCACGGGTCTGCCGTCGGCGTCGAAGAAGCGCCCGCCGATCTCGCCGACGGCGCCCGCGGTGATCAGCTCGTCGAGCATCCGGACGTCCAGGAAGCTGCCCTCGAACAGCGTCGTCGACGTCGACACCGAGCCCACGCCGAACAACATGGTGTCGGCGCGCCTGCCGGCTTCCAGCGTCCGCGAGATCACCGAGTCGCTGCGCAGCGACGCCACCGTCGACGCGTCGGCGTACAGCGGCGCGGGCAGCCGCATCGCGTTCGCGCGCAACATGTCCGCGCTGCGACTGAGGATGAACTCCATGCCGGTCTGGTAGGACGCCGTCGACATCGCGCCGTCGAGTTGCACCACCGAGCGGCAACTCGCCACACCCGGCGTCAGCGCCGTCACCGCGGCCACCTGCTCGGGGCCCCAGGTGAAGCCGAGCACGTCGTCGGCGGCGAGCCTGCGCATGAGCAATGCCGCCGACGCCCGCCCCAGATGACTGGTCACGACGGCCTCGGTGAGCCCGTAACGCTCCTCGAGGCGTCGCTCCTCCTCGGCGTGCAGATCGTCCTTGAGCGTGGGCGGCACGACCACCTCGATGCGGACCAGCCCGTTGGCCTTGGCGCGGGCGACGAGCCTGCCTGCGGTGGGGCGGGAGACGCCGAGCTTGACGGCGATCTCGGCCTGGGTGTGGCCGTCCAGGTAGTAGAGCGTCGCCGCACGCAGCGCCAGACGGAGATCGTCCGGCGTGGTCTGAGCGCCTGGAGCCGGCGCCGGTGCTGCCACGATGCGCGTGCCACCTTCCACGTCGAGGGTGAACATCTGCTCAGGGGTGCGAGTAGATGCTCAAGCACGCTAACATCCAAGTGTGATGTACACAACACCCTCGGAATTCAAACCAGCAGACGACCGAGCACGCCGGACCGCGACCGCTCCGGCGGGGCGCGCGGGTAGCGTCGGGACGGTGTCGATCGATTCGGTGGTGACGTCCTCGTGAAACTCAGCAACGCCACACTGGAACAGGTGTCCATTCCCAAGCCGACGTACGACCGCAGCCAGGTCGGCATCGGCATCGTGCACTTCGGCGTCGGCGGCTTCCACCGCGCCCACCAGGCCATGTACGTCGACCAACTCCTCGAACGCGGCGAGGCCACCGACTGGGGCATCTGCGGCGTCGGCGTCCTGCCTGCCGATCGCAAGATGGCCGACGTGATGGCCGCCCAAGACGGGCTGTACACGCTGGTGTTGATGAACCCCGACGGCACCCGCGACGCGCGGGTCATCGGATCGATCGTCGACTATCGTTACGCCCCAGACGATCCCGAGTCGGTCATCGAACTCATCGCCGCGCCGACCACCCGCATCGTCGAGCTGACCATCACCGAGGGCGGCTACTCCATCGCCGACGCGGGCCCCGACGGCGTCTTCGGATTGGTGACGACGGCCCTGGCCCGCCGCAAGGAACGCGGCATCGGCTCCCCCACCATCGTGTCGTGCGACAACATCGAGGGCAACGGCGACGTCGCCCGCCAAGCCTTCACCGAGTACGCCAAGGCCCACCACCCCGGGCTGGCCGAGTGGATGACCGCCAACACCCGCTTCCCCAACTCGATGGTCGACCGCATCACGCCCGTGACGTCCCAAGACGTCATCGACTACGTCGCAACCGATCTCGGCATCTCCGACCAGTGGCCCGTGGCCGCCGAACCCTTCACCGCATGGGTCATCGACGACGACTTCTCCGACGGGCGGCCACCGTACGAGAACGTCGGCGTGCTGATGGTCGAGGACGTCACGCCGTACGAGCTGATGAAGCTGCGCATCCTCAACGCCGGCCACCAAGCCCTCTGCTACTTCGCCTACCTCGCCGGCTACCGACTCGTGGCAGACGCCGCCGGCGACCCCCTGTTCGCGAAGTTCTTGCTGCGGTACATGGACGAGGAGGGCACGCCGACGCTGCAGCCCGTGCCGGGCATCGACCTCCCGGAGTTCAAGCGCACCGCCATCGAGCGCTTCGCCAACCCGAGCGTGCGCGACACCATCGTGCGGCTGTGCTTCGGCTCCTCCGACCGCATCCCGAAGTGGCTGCTGCCCGTCATCCGCGAGAACCTGCGCACCGGCGCCCCCATCGCGATGTCGGCGGCCACCGTCGCCAGCTGGGCGCGCTACGCCGAAGGCGTCGACGAGCAGGGTGAGCCCATCGACGTCCAAGACCAGCTCGCCGACACCCTGGTGCCGCTGGCACGATCGCAGCGCGAACACCCGCTGGCGTTCGTCGAGAACACCGAACTGTTCGGCGACCTGGCCACCGAGCAGCGCTTCGTCGACGCCTACCTGTGGACGCTGGACTCGCTGCACCGCGACGGTGCGCGTGCCACGCTCGAGGCTCTGGTCGAACGGCCATGAGGGCCTTGGTGATCGGCGAGGCGCTCATCGACGTCGTCGAGCGCGACGGCGACGTGCTCGGCGAGCACGTCGGCGGTAGCCCGCTCAACGTCGCCGTGGGCCTGAGCCGCCTGGGCCGCGACGTCGACTTCCTCACCCACGTCGGCACCGACGAACGCGGCAAGCGCATCGTCCGGTACGTCGAATCCGCTGGCGTGCACCTGGTCTCGGGGAGCACCGGAGCACACCGGACGCCCACCGCGCGGGCACGCCTGGACGCCTCGGGTGCGGCCACCTACGACTTCGACCTGGACTGGCAGGTCTCCGGGACCCCGGAGGTGACCCCACCGATCGTCGCCCACACCGGATCCATCGCCGCATTCCTGGCCCCCGGATGCCTGGCCACCGCGGCGCTGCTGGACGCCTACCGCACGTCGGCCACCGTCACCTACGACCCCAACGTGCGCCCGGCGCTCATCGACGACCGGGAACAGGCCATCGCCCGCATCGACCGGATGATCGAGAAGGCCGACGTCGTGAAGGCCAGCGACGAGGACCTGCACTGGATCGACCCCACCCGCTCGGCCGAGCAGATCGCGACGGCGTGGCAGGCCCTCGGGCCCGCGGTCGTCGTCGTCACGATGGGCGCGCGCGGCTCGTTCGCCGTGTGCGCCGCGGGCACGGTGCGCATCGACGCCCCCGCCGTCGACGTCGTCGACACCGTCGGCGCGGGTGACGCCTTCATGGCCGGACTGATCGACGCCCTGTGGGGCCTCGATCTGCTGGGCGGCGAACGACGTGCGCAGCTGCACGCCATCGACGGAGCCGCGCTCGAGACCGCACTGCGCGCGGCGGCCTCGGTGTCGGCGTATGTCGTGGCCCGGGCGGGCGCAGACCTGCCGCGTCGCGCAGATCTGCATGATGCGTAGATCCGCATGATGCGAGGCCCAGTGGGCAATACTGGGGCATGCGGTCCATCTGGAAGGGTTCGGTCTCGTTCGGACTGGTGAACGTGCCGGTCAAGGTCTACAGCGCGACCGAGGACCGGGACATCAAGTTCCACCAGGTCCACGCCAAGGACAACGGCCGCATCCGGTACAGGCGGACCTGCGAGGTCTGCGGCGAGGTGGTCGAGTACCGCGACATCGCGAAGTCCTACGAGGCCGACGACGGCCAGACCGTCATCATCACCGACGAGGACATCGCCACCATGCCCGAGGAGCGCAGCCGGGAGATCGAGGTCTTGGAGTTCGTGCCCGCCGAGCAGATCGATCCGATGCTCTACGACAAGAGTTACTTCCTGGAGCCCGATTCGAAGTCGTCGAAGTCCTACGTGCTGCTGGCCAAGACGCTGGCCGACACCGATCGCATCGCGATCGTGAACTTCACGCTGCGGAGCAAGACGCGGCTGGCGGCGTTGCGCGTCAAGGACTTCAGCAAGCGCGACGTGATGATGATCCACACGCTGCTGTGGCCCGACGAGATTCGCGAGCCGGACTTCCCCGTGCTGGACAAGGAGGTCGACATCAAGCCTGCCGAGCTGAAGATGGCCGGCCAGGTGGTGGAGTCGATGACCGACGACTTCCATCCCGACCAGTTCCACGACACCTACCGCGAAGAGCTGATGGAGCTGATCCAGGCCAAGATCGAAGGCGGCGAGGCGTTCACCTCCGACGAGGCCGAACCCGAGAACCTGGACGAGACCGACGACGTCTCCGACCTGCTTGCCAAGTTGGAGGCCAGCGTGAAGGCCCGCAAGGGTTCCGGGGCCGGTGACACCGACGAGGCCACCGACGAGGACACCGACGAGGCGCCCGCGAAGAAGACCGCGGCGAAGAAGGCGCCGGGCAAGAAGACGGCCGCGAAGAAGACCCCTGCCAAGAAGACCCCCGCGAAGAAGGCGGCGGCGAAGAAGTCGTGACGGTCGGCGTGTGCGCCGACTTCTGCGTGCTGGTTGCGCGTCGCGGCGTTCCCACGACCCTCGTGCAGAACTCGCGGCGTTCGCGCCCACTTCTGCACCACGGCTGCGCTCGCGGCGATCCACCGCCCTCGCGCCCAGCCGAAATAGAACGTGTTCCAGAAAGTGCTCCCACGCGGACGTCGGCCTTGTTAGCGTTGCCGCGGCAACGGAAGCGAGGACACACGTGATTCTGGACAGGTTCAGGCTCGACGGCCAGGTCGCCGTCGTCACCGGTGCGGGCCGCGGACTGGGCGCGGCGATGGCGGTCGCCTTCGCCGAAGCGGGGGCTGACGTGCTCATTGCGGCTCGCACGAAGGATCAGCTCGACGAGGTGGCGGCGCAGATCGAGGCCGTCGGCCGACGCGCACACGTCGTGGCCGCCGACCTCGCCCACCCCGACCAGACGGCCACGCTCGCTGCGACCGCGGTCGAGGCGTTCGGCAAACTAGACATCGTCGTCAACAACGTCGGTGGCACCATGCCGAACACGCTGCTGAACACGTCCACCAAAGACCTGCGCGACGCGTTCACGTTCAACGTCGCCACCGCCCACGCCCTGACGACCGCGGCCGTCCCCCTGATGCTCGAACACTCCGGCGGCGGCAGCATCATCAACATCACCTCGACCATGGGTCGACTCGCGGGCCGCGGCTTCGCCGCCTACGGCACGGCCAAGGGCGCGCTGGCGCACTACACGCGGTTGGCCGCGCTGGATCTCGCGCCGCGCATCCGGGTCAACGCCATCGCACCGGGATCCATCCTCACCTCGGCGCTGGAGATCGTCGCCAGCAACGACGACCTTCGCGATCCGATGGAGCAGGCCACCCCGCTGAAGCGCCTCGGCGATCCGCTCGACATCGCCGCTGCCGCCGTCTATCTCGCCTCGCCCGCGGGCGCCTACCTCACCGGCAAGACCCTCGAGGTCGACGGTGGCCTGACGCGCCCCAACCTCGACATGCCCATCCCCGACCTCTGAGGAGCATCCCGTGACCATCCCCGTCGCCGTCGTCGGCACCGGCAACGTCGGCAAGCACGCCTTGGCACAGGTGATTCGCGACCCCCGCTTCGAGCTGACGGCCGTCGGCGTCTCGTCGGAGTCCAAGGCGGGTCGCGACGCCGGCGAACTCGCGGCCCTGGACACCGTCACCGGTGTCACCGCCACCACCGACCTCGACTCCGTGCTGGCCACCCGTCCGGCCTGCGTGGTGTACACCGCGTTGGCCGACAACCGCCTGATGGAAGCCCTCGAGGACTACCGCCGCCTGCTGGCCGCGGGTGTCAACGTGGTGGGCAGCAGCGCGGTCTTCCTGCAGTACCCATGGCAGACGTTGCCCGACGACATGGTCACACCCTTGGAAGAAGCTGCGCGGCAGGGTAATTCGAGCCTGTTCGTGGGCGGCATCGATCCTGGCTTCGCCAACGACCTGCTTCCGATGGCGTTGGCGGGCACGTGCCAGACGGTCGAGCAGATCCGGTGCATGGAGATCGTCAACTACGACACCTATGACAGCGCACCGGTGATGTTCGACGTCATGGGTTTCGGACGGTCCCTCGACGACCTGCCGATGCTCCTGCAACCGGGTGTGCTGAGCCTGGCGTGGGGCTCGGTGGTCCGCCAGCTCGCCGCCGGGCTGGGCATCGAACTCGACGAGGTCACCGAGACCCACGTCCGCGAGCCCGCGCCCGAGGACTTCGACATCGCCGCCGGACACGTCGAGAAGGGCACCACGGCGGCCATGCGCTTCGAGGTGCGGGGCATGAAGGACGGCAAGGTGGCCGTGGTCCTCGAACACGTCACCCGGCTGCGCAACGACCTGTGCCCGGACTGGCCCCAGCCGGCACAGGAGGGTGGCTCGTACCGCATCGAGGTCACCGGGGAACCGTCCTACGCCCTGGACCTGTGCCTGTCGAGCCGCAACGGCGACCACAACCACGCCGGGCTGGTCGCCACGGCCGCCCGCGTCGTCAACGCCATCCCCGACGTGGTGGCCGCGGCACCGGGCATCCGCACCACCATCGATCTCCCGCTGGTGACGGGGCGCGGGTTGTACGCTGGCGACCGAACGTGACCGCCTAGGACGAGGATTCGCCGATGCGCGCAGGATTGGGCTCCATCTCGGCCGCCCTCGCCGTCGTCGCGCTCGCGGCCATCTCGCTCGCTCCCACGGCGGCCGCCGAGCCGAATCCCACCCTGCCGGGCTGCCAGACCGCCCAGGGAGGCGAATTCACCGGCACCGGCGAGACGGAATGCCAGACGCCCGGCAACGTGCAGATCGACGCCACCGCACCCGACGCCCCGGCCTATCCCTACCCGTGGGACGACGAGTTCTACGGACCCGCCCTGATCATCGCGCCCGGAGCACCCGGCGCGCATCGCTGACCCACCCGTACGGCCCGCCCGTCGGCTGTACGCTACGTGCGAATCCACTGAGAGGATCCCGCGATGAACGCACGTCTGACTGCCGCTGCACTGCTCGCCATGGCCGGCGCCGCCGCCGCCGTGGCCACCGCCCCCCTGTCATCGGCGAACCCCACGCTGCCCCAATGCGTCGACACGGGCGGGTCGGCCGTCATCGGCGGGCAGACCACCGAGTGCTCCACCCCGGGCAACACCCAGATCGACGCCACCCCCGAGCAGCCGGGCTACGGCATGTTCCCGTGGGAAGATGACTTTTGGGTCCTCTGACGACCCCCCTTCCGCGCGTAGACTGACCTCAGCTGATCGGAGCAGGTCATGAGCACGTTTTCGCGGATCGCAGCACCCCTTCTCACGCTCGCGGCCATCGCGGGCGCCACGTGGCTCGCGGCTCCCGCAGCCGCACTGCCCACGTGTACGAACACCGCCCCCAACACCACCATGTGCACCACCAACGGCAGCGCTTCGATCGTGACGTCGCCGCCGGTGACCAATGGCTCGTGGGGCTGGCCCGGCAATCTCGGCGGCTGGGGCATCGGGATCGGCGGCATCGCCATCGGCTTCTGAGACCCGCCCCACCGATCCGACACGCTCGCGCACCCCAGAGATTTCGGCTAACCTAACTTTCCAATTCGTGTAGCCGGATGAAAGTGGGGGCTGGGTGATACCGACGACCGCCGCGCGGCCCCGGACGGCGGTCGCCCTGCTGGGCCCGGCATTCGTCGCCGCGATCGCCTACGTCGACCCCGGCAACGTCGCAGCCAACGTCAGCGCGGGCGCCCAGTACGGCTTCCTGCTGGTGTGGGTCATCCTGGTCGCCAACGTGATGGCCGGTCTGGTGCAGTACCTGTCCGCCAAACTGGGCCTGGTCACCGGCCGCACGCTGCCCGAGTCGGTGGCCGATCGCAGCCGCACCCCGGCCCGCGTCGCCTACTGGCTGCAGGCCGAATTGGTCGCCATGGCAACGGATCTCGCCGAAGTCGTCGGCGGCGCCATCGCACTCTACCTGCTCTTCGACCTGCCCTTGCTCGCCGGCGGCGCCATCACCGGCGTCGTGTCACTGGCACTCCTGGCCGTGCAGAACCACCGCGGCCAGCGCGTCTTCGAGCGCGTCATCACCGGGCTGCTGCTCGTCATCGCCATCGGCTTTCTCACCAGCCTGTTCGTGGCGCCGCCCGCACCGTCCGACGTCGCCGCCGGATTGCTGCCCCGATTCGACGGCGTCGAGAGCATCCTGCTGGCGACGGCCATGCTGGGGGCGACCGTGATGCCGCACGCGGTGTACCTGCACTCCGGGCTGGCCCGCGACCGGCACGGCCAGCCGGATGCCGGGGCGCCACGGCGCCGACTGCTGCGCATCACCCGCTACGACGTGGGCCTGGCGATGCTCGTGGCCGGCGCCGTCAACCTGGCGATGCTGCTGGTGGCGGCCACCAACCTGCAGGGCGTCCAGAACACCGACTCCATCGAGGGCGCCTACGCCGCCGTGCAATCGAGCCTCGGCCACGCCGTCGCGCTGTGCTTCGCCATCGGGTTGCTGGCGTCGGGCCTGGCGTCGACGTCGGTGGGGGCCTACGCGGGCGCGATGATCATGGAGGGGCTGCTGCGGAGGCGCTACCCGCTGCTGCTGCGCCGCCTGGTCACGTTGATCCCGGCGCTGGTGGTCCTCGCGATCGGCGTGGACCCCAGCCGCGCACTGGTGCTCTCGCAGGTGGTGCTGTCCTTCGGCATCCCGTTCGCCCTGATCCCGTTGGTACGGCTGACCAGCGACCGCACGCTGATGGGGGTCGACGTCAACCATCGCCTGACCACCGCGTGTGGCTGGCTGGTAGCCGGTGTGATTAGTGTGCTGAACGTGGTGCTCGTCTACCTCACCGTCGCGCGTTAGGTGCACGCCTACTTCGCCTACGGCTCCAACCTCGACGTCGCGCAGATGGCGCGGCGCTGCCCCGACGCGACCAATCCCCGCCACGCCACCCTGGCCGACCACGACTGGCTGATCAACGAGCGCGGCGTCGCGACCATCGAACCGCTCGACGGCGGCGAGGTGCACGGCGTGCTCTGGCAGATCAGCGGCAGCGATCTGGACGTCCTGGACAGCGCCGAGGGCGTGCCCGTGCGCTACCGCCGGGACCGCATGGTGGTGCACGCGGCCGACGGTGCCCACGACGCGTGGGTCTACGTCGATCCGCGCGTCGAGGCCGGCGCACCACGGCCCGGGTACCTCGAACGCATCATCGCAGGCGCCGCCCACCACGGCCTGCCGCAGCGCTGGCTGGACTTCCTGCACCGCTGGGATCCCCAGCACTGGCCGCGCGGGCTGGCGCCCACCGCCGAACCCGGACCGCAGACGCTGACCGAGTTGCTGCGCGAACCGGGTGTCCACGAGCGCCTCGACCTGCGTTCCCGGTTCGGCTTCATGGCGATCCACGGTGGCGGCCTGGAACGCATGACCGACGTCATCGCCGAACGTGCCGCCACCGCGGCGGGCGCCTCGCTCTACGTCGTGCACCACCCCGCCGACTATCCGTACCACCTCTCGTCGGCCGCCTACCGCGCCGACGAATCCGACCTGCTGGCCGCCTTCCTCGACGGCGTGGACCACGTGGTGTCGCTGCACGGCTACGGGCGCGTCGGACGCAGCACCCAGGTCCTGGCCGGCGGCGGGAACCGTGCCCTGGCCGACCACGTGGCCCAGCATCTCGACGTGCCCGGCCACCACGTGATCACCGATCTCGACGAGATCCCCCGCGAGCTACGCGGGTTGCACCCCGACAACCCGGTCAACCGAACCCGGTGCGGCGGTGTG
Organism: Mycobacterium sp. DHQP2018-32-09; assembly: GCF_058148405.1. Classification (NCBI taxonomy): domain Bacteria; kingdom Bacillati; phylum Actinomycetota; class Actinomycetes; order Mycobacteriales; family Mycobacteriaceae; genus Mycobacterium; species Mycobacterium sp. DHQP2018-32-09. The sequence goes on from NZ_JBYVYK010000010.1 coordinate 91,390, forward strand.
CAACTCGAATTGTCGCCTCGGGTGCGCGGCATCAGCCCGCGCAGCGGACCCGCCGGCGACGACGGCCTGGCCAAGCCGACGGCGGCCCTGATCAACGGGTTGATCAGCGCCGCCCGCAACTGGTCCTAGCCGGTCTCCTTCAAGTCCAGCACCGGAGTGGGCCGCTGGAAGCCGCGGGTGACCACCAGCAGCCACACGAAGCCGACGGCCAACCAGATCAGGCCGAGCATCAACGCGGTGCCCGAGAGGCTGGTCCACAGCCACGCCGTGAGCAGGAAGCCGATGACCGGGAGCACCAGGTTGTTGACGACGTTCTTCTCGCCCTCGTCGACGAAGTAGTGCTTCACGACGGTCAGGTTGACGGCCGAGAAAGCCACCAGCGCACCGAAACTCACCACGGACGACAGCAGCGCCAGGTCGATCACCACGGCCAGCAGCGAGATCACCGAGATGACCAGGATGGCCCACGTCGGCGTGCTGAACCGCACCGACACGTGACCAAAGATCTTGCGGGGCAGCACACCGTCGCGGCCCATGGCGTACAGGATGCGGGCCACCGACGCCTGCGACGTCAACGCCGAACCCAACGCGCCCGCCACGTAAGCGGCCGTGAAGAACGCCGAGAGGAAGGCTCCACCGGCGGCCTGCATGACGTCCAGAGAGCCCGAGTCCACGTCGGTGAACGTGCTGCCCGGGAACACCAGCTGCGAGACGTAGGACAGCAGGATGAACACCACGCCGCAGATGACGGTGGCCAGCATGATGGCCTTGGGTACGTCGCGGCGCGCGTCCTTGGCCTCTTCGGAAAGCGTTGACACGGCGTCGAACCCGAGGAACGACAGGCACAGGATGGCCGCGCCGGCCAGGACGGGGGCCATGCCCCCGGCCGAACCGTCACCCGCGAACGGGGCCATCACGTCGACGGTGCCGAAACCCGAGATCTTGGCGATCGCCATGACGAAGAACACGGCGATGAACACCACCTGGATGGCGATGATCAGGAGGTTGGCGCGCGCCACCGACACGATGCCGACGATGTTGAGCACCGTCACGATGACGATGGTGACGACGATGATCACCCAGTTGGGAATGGAGGGCACCGCGGCGTTCAGGTAGAGCCCGATCACCATGTAGTTGAGCATCGGCAGGAACAGGTAGTCCAGCAGCAACGACCACCCGGCCAGGAAGCCCACGGGTGCGCCGAACGTCTTCTGCGTGTAGGCGTATGCCGAACCGGCCACCGGGTAGGCCGCGGCCATGCGGGCGTAGGACCGCGCCGTGAAGATCATGGCGGCCAGCGTGACGACGTACGACAGCGGCACCCGGGCGCCGGACTCCACCGTGACGATGCCGTAGGTGGTGAACACGGTGAGCGGCACCATGTAGACCAGCCCGAAGAGCACCAGCGACGGCACGCCGAGCGCCCGCTTCAGGGTCCCCTCGTGCGGATCGGCCGAGATTCCGGCCAACGGCTCCTGTGTTGACATGTGGCTTCCCTTCAGGGTTTTCCCAGCGAGTTCAGGGGGCGGAGTGTGCGAGTGCACCGCGCACGTAGGTGGCCCGGATCGTAATCCCGGGCAGGTCGGCCGCGGAGGCGTTTCGCGGGTCGCGGTCCAACAGCACCAGGTCGGCACTGGCGCCAGGCGCCAACCGGCCCCAGACGCTCTCTGCGAACGCCTGTTTCGCGACGCCCTCGGTGTAGGCCGTCAGAGCGCGATCGATGCCCACGATCTCCTCGGGCGTCCAGCCTCCGGCCGGCTCCCCCTCGGCGGTCTGCCGGGACACCGCGACCGCGATGCCGTCGAGCGGCGCCCCTGAGGACACCGGCCAGTCCGAACCGAAGGACAGTGGGGCCCCGGAGTCGTCGAGGGTGCGCATTCGGTACTGCTTGTCGGAGCGCTCGCGACCCAGCCGGGGAATGGTCAGCACCGTCATCAGCGCATCCTGCTGCGCCCACAGCGGCTGCATGCACGGGATGACGCCCAGGTCGGCGAACCGCTGCAGGTCCACGTCGTCGACCAACTGCACGTGGGCGATCACGGGCCGTCGATCCCGCGGGCCGTTCGTGGTCACGGCGTACTCGATGGCGTCGAGCGCCTGCCGTACGGCGGCGTCCCCAATCGCGTGGATGTGGATTTGGAAGCCCAACTCGTCCACGCGCTGGCACGCCTGCGCCAAGCCATCCCCCTCCCACACCTTCATGCCGACGACATCCCCCGAGTCGCTGCGCTCCTGCCCGCCGTGGCTGTGCAGGCCCGAGCAGTACGGCTGCAGCAACGCCCCGGTCTCGTTCTCCACCACGCCGTCGGCGAAGAACTTGACGGTGTTGGCCGTCAGGAACGGCGACTCCTGGGCGACCACCCGATCGCGCGCGGCGGCATACCCGGCGATCTGCTCCTCGAAGTGCCGGGGATCGGCGTACAGCGCCAGGTTGAACCGCATGCGCAGCGCCCCGCGGCGCGCCGCCTCGCAATAGGTGTCGACGTCGGCGGGCTCGACCCACGCGTCCTGCACCCACGTGACGCCGCGAGCCAGGTAGTAGTCGGCCGCCGTGCCCAGCGCGGCGACGCGCGTGTCCTCGTCACGCGGCGGCATGGCCGCCATGACGAGGTCGACGGCACCCCACTCGCGCAGCGTGCCCAGCACCGAACCGTCCTCGCGGTGCGGGATCTCTCCCATCTGCGGATCCGGCGTCTCGGGCGTGATGCCCGCGCGCTCCAACGCCACCGAGTTGCACCACACCGTGTGGTAGTCCCACGCCCGCAGCACGACGGGACGGTCGTCGACCGCTTCGTCGAGCCAGCGCGCGTCGAACAGGCCGCCCTCGGCCAGGCTGCCGTCGTAGGAGGCGCCGACGATCCACTCCTCGTCCGGGTTGTCCTTGGCGAAGCGGCGGACGGCTTCCACGATCTCGTCGATCGACGTGCAGGGGCGCACCGCGGGCCCGACGAACTCCAGGCCCCCGTACATCGGATGCGCGTGGCCGTCACCGAACGAGGGCATCAGGAAGCCGCCCTCGAGATCCACCCGCTCGACATCGCCCGCCTCGTCCGCCCGCTGGTGCGCGTCGGAACCCACCGCCGTGATCACGCCGTCGTCGACCAGCAGCGCGTCGGTGGTAGGTCGTGAGCCATCGGCCCACACGGTTCCGTTGTGAAAGAGCGTCAATGCCACGGAAAGGGACCGTACACCCGCGTAAGGGATTCGCAATCCGAACTTCACCCATCCGGTCGAACCCCGGCTCCGAATAGTGAACGTGGAGTCATCAAGGGTGCCCGGACGCTCGGTTGCCGTCATCGGCAGCGGAGTGGCGGGGTTGACCGCCGCCTACGTCTTGTCCGGCCGTGACCGGGTCACGCTGTACGAGGCGGACACGCGACTGGGCGGCCATGCACACACCCACGTCGTCGACGACGGCAACGGCGGCGAGGTGGCCGTCGACACCGCGTTCCTGGTGCACAACGACCGCACCTACCCCACCCTGTGCCGCCTCTTCGACGAACTCGGCATCACCACGCGCGACACCGACATGTCGATGTCCGTACGCGACGATGACGCCCGGCTGGAGTACGCGGGCGCCCGCGGGCTCGGCGGGCTGTTCCCCACGCTGGCGTCCGCGACCCGACCGCGCTACCTGCTGATGCTCGCCGAGGTGAAGAAGTTCCACCGGCTCGCCACGGCCCTGCTCGACGACCCGGCGGCCGGCGACGCGGAATCCCTCGGCGGCTTCCTCACCCGGCACCGCTTCTCGACGTTCTTCGTCGAACACTTCGCCAGGCCCCTGGTGGCGGCGGTGTGGTCGTGCGCCCCCGGTGAGGCCACCGGCTACCCCGCCCGCTACCTGTTCGAGTTCCTGCGCCACCACGGCATGCTCACCGTGTTCGGATCGCCCACGTGGCGCACGGTCGCCGGCGGGTCGCGCACCTACGTGGCCGCCGTCGCGGGCCGCCTCCACGAAGTGGTCACCGGCAGCCCCGTCAGCGGGCTGGAGCGCACGCCCGACGGCGTCGTGCTCACCGCAGGCACCGCCGGTCCCCGCCGCTTCGACGCCGCGGTGGTGGCCACGCACCCCGACCAGGCCCTGCGACTGCTCGGCGCGCCCACCGCCGCCGAGCGGCACGTGCTCGGCGCCATCCCCTACTCGGTCAACCATGCGCAACTGCACACCGACGAGGCGATACTGCCCCTGCACGCCCGCGCGCGGGCGTCGTGGAACTACCTGGTGCCGGCAGCCGGAGACGACGGCGGCGTCGTCGTCACCTACGACATCAGCCGCCTGATGCGGCTGAGCGGGCCCCGGCGGTTCCTGGTCACCCTCGGCGGCAGCCACGTCGTGGATCCCCGCCGCGTGCTCGCGGAGATGACCTACGAGCATCCGCTCTACACCGCGGACTCCGTTGCCGCACAACGACTATTGCCCACCCTCGACGACGACCGGATCGTGTTCGCCGGCGCCTACCACGGGTGGGGTTTCCACGAGGACGGCGCCGCGTCGGGCCTGCGCGCGGCCGAACGCCTCGGCGCCACCTGGACCGTCGACGTGTTGGAGGCCGTGTCATGACCGCACCCGCCATCTACCGCACCCGCATCACCCACCTGCGCCGCTCGCCGGTACACCACTACTTCGAGCAGCGCGGCTACAGCTGGTACGTCGACCTGGACCACCTGCCGAACCTGCCCCGCTGGCTGCGTCCGTTCGCGACGTTCGCCGCGGCCGACCACTTCTGCGCGCCGCCCCCGGCCGGTGTCGAGGACACGTTGCGCCACCGCGTCGACGCCTTCCTCGCCGGACACGGCATCGACCTGCGCGGCGGCCGGGTGACGGCTCTGCTGCAGGCTCGCGTGCTCGGGTACGTCTTCAACCCCATCAGCATCTACTGGTGTCACGACGCCGCAGGCACGCTGCGCCACGTGATCGCCGAGGTGCACAACACCTACGGCGGGCGCCACGCCTACCTGCTGCCACCCACCGGGGAGGCCTCGGTGGCCGTGAAGAAGGCGCTCTACGTGTCACCGTTCAACGAGGTCGACGGCTACTACCTGGTGCGGGCGCCGCGACCCGACGACACGCTCGACGTGCGAATCTCGTTGCACCGCGAACAAGTTCCGGCCTTCGTCGCCACGCTGTCGGGCGACCGTCACGGTGCCGGGCTGGCGCAATTGCTCAAACTCCAACTGGTGGCGCCACTGGCGCCGCTGATGGGCGCCATGTGGATTCGCATCCACGGCATCACGCTGTGGGCCCGACGCGTCCCCGTGGTGCCGCGCACGGCACTCGCCCGACCGGAAAGGGTCCCCCAGCCGTGACCATCAACGCCACCGGACGGCACCAGCCGACGGCGCGCCGCTGGCCCGACGTCGAGCGGGTCCCGCGCGGGCCGGTGTCCGCCGCGTACGGCGCCATCGCCGACGGGCTGCTGCGGCGCGCGGCCGCGCGACTTCCGCTGCGACTGCGCTACCCCGACGGCACGATCGTCGGCGCCGCGGACCCGACGTTGCCCACCATGGTGATCCAGCACCCCGACCGGCTCGCCCGTCGCGTCGGCCGCTACGGGCTCATCGGATTCGGCGAGTCCTACATGGCGGGCGAGTGGCACACCTCCGACCTCGCCGGGCTCCTGACGGTGTTCGCCAACTCCGTCGCCGACCTGATTCCGCCTGCGCTGCAACGCCTGCGACCGCTGGCCGTGGTGCGCCACCCCCAGACCATGCGCAACAGCGTGACGCAGGCGCGCGCCAACATCGCCGAACACTACGACCTGTCCAACGACCTGTTCGCCGAGTTCCTCGACGACACCATGACGTACTCGGCGGCACTGTTCGACGGTGGCCAGCCGACCTGGGCGGACCTCCCCGGCGCGCAGCGGCACAAGATCGACACGCTGCTCGACGCCGCCGGCGTGAGCGCGGGCAGCCGCGTGCTCGAAATCGGCACGGGCTGGGGCGAACTGTGCATCCGCGCCGCCTCCCGCGGTGCTCGCGTGCACTCGATCACGCTCTCGGCCGAACAGCAGCGCCTGGCCCAGCGCCGCGTCGCCGACGCAGGCCTCTCCGACCTGGTGACCATCGAACTCAAGGACTACCGCGAGGTCGACGGCTGCTACGACGCCGTGGTGTCGGTCGAGATGATCGAAGCCGTCGGATACCGCTACTGGCCGACGTACTTCCACACGCTCGACCGCCTGGTCGCGCCGTCGGGCCGCGTGGCCATCCAGGCCATCACCATGCCGCACGACCGCATGCTGGCCTCGCGCAACACCTACACGTGGATCCAGAAGTACATCTTCCCCGGCGGACTCATCCCGTCGGTCGAGGCCGTCGTCGGCATCACCGAACGGGAGACCCGGCTGCGGACCGTCGGCATGCTCTCGCTGCGCCCGCACTACGCCGAGACCCTCAGGCTGTGGCGCGAGCGCTTCCGGGAACGCTCGGAAGCCGTCGCGGCCTTGGGGTTCGACGACGTGTTCGCCAGGATGTGGGAGTTGTACCTGGCCTACTCGGAGGCCGGCTTCCGGTCCGGGTACCTCGACGTCTACCAGTGGACGTTCGCACCGTCGGGCACGGTGACACCGTGAACGTCGCCCTGGTGAGCGCCGCGTCGCTGGGCGCGGTGATCGTCGTCTTCGCAGCGACGTTCGTCGTCGGACGCCGGCTGGGGCGGTACAACGTCGTCGACGTCACCTGGGGCATCGGCTTCGTCGTCGTCGCCGCCGTCGCGGCGGCACTCGGCGACGGCGACCTGGGACGGCGCCTCCTGCTGCTGGCGCTGGTGGCGGTGTGGGGCCTGCGGCTGGCGTGGCACCTGGTGGGCAAGACGCGCGGGAAGGGCGAGGACCCGCGCTACGAGCGCATGCTGTCCGGCGACGGTTCGACCTGGACGGTGGTGCGCAAGGTCTTCCTGGTCCAGGCCGCCGCCACCTGGTTCATCTCGTTGCCGCTGCAACTGTCGGCCACGCTGGGCCCGACACCGTCCGCCCTGGTCCCGGTGCTGGTCGCAGGGTGCGCGGTGTGGCTGCTCGGGGTGCTCTTCGAGGCCGTCGGCGACCATCAGCTCAAGACGTTCAAGGCCGATCCCGCCAACAAGGGCCGGATCATGGACCGCGGACTGTGGGCGTGGACCCGCCATCCCAACTACTTCGGCGACGCCTGCGTGTGGTGGGGGCTCTGGCTCGTCGGCATCGCGGGCTGGGTCTCGCTGACCACCGTGCTGTCCCCCGTGGCCATGAGTTACTTCCTGGTCTACGCCACCGGCGCGCGCCTGACCGAGAGGATGATGTCGGGACGCCCCGGTTTCACCGAATACCAATCGCGCACATCGTTTTTCGTGCCCCGTCCGCCCAGAAGGGCCGCATCGTGACAGCAGCGGTGGCATCCTTTAGTACTATCCACGGCGTGACGGCCGACCTCGACGCGCTGCTGCGCCAGATGGCTCAGCGCGACGTCGAGGCGTTCGCCACCTTCTACGACCAGACCCGCGCCCGGGTTTACGGCATGGTGATGCGCGTGCTGCGGGACCCCGGATACTCCGAGGAGACCACCCAGGACGTCTACCTGCAGGTATGGCACAACGCCGCGGCCTACGACCCGAAGGCCGGCACGCCCCTGGCCTGGCTGATGACGCTGGCGCACCGCCGCGCCGTCGACCGCGTCCGCTCCGAACAGGCCGCCTCCCAGCGCGAGTCCCGTTACGGCGCCGCGAGCATCGAGCTGCCGTCCGACGGGGTGTCCGACGCGGTGATCCTCAGCGACGAACGCCGCCAGGTCGCCGCCTGCCTGGACTCACTGACCGACGTCCAGCGTGAGGCCGTCCAGCTCGCGTATTACGAAGGTCTGACCTATGCCGAGGTCGCTGGCAGGTTGTCGGCGAACCTTGCCACCATCAAGTCAAGGATGCGAGATGCCATCCGTGGACTCCGCAATTGCTTGGGGGTGTCGTGACCGAGCCGACACAGGACCTGATGACCCTCGCCACGGCGTACGCGTTGCACGCGGTGACGCCGGACGAGGAACGCGAGATCGAGCGCCAGGTGGCCGAGGCTCCCGAGTTGTTGGCACGCGCCTTCGCCGACGAGGTGCGGGCCGTGCGCGAGACCATGGCCGTGGTGTCGTCGTCGACGGCCGTCGATCCGCCTGCGCACCTGCGTGACCGGTTGTTGGCAGCCGTCGACGAACCGGCGCCCGAGTTCGATGCGGGCCTGCGGGCGGTGCCGGACGAGCCGTTCGACGTCGGCCCGCAGACGCGGTCGGTGCGCTGGCGCACCATGGCGCTGGCGGCGGCCGCGGCGGTGATCATCGGGCTGGGCTCGGCGTTCGTGGGCATCTCGCTGCGGCCCGAGGCCTCCCCCACCAATCCGTCGGTGGCCGAACAGATCTTCGCGGCCCCCGACGTGCGCACGGTGTCGGGACCCATCCCGACGGGCGGCACCGCCACCGTGGTGTTCTCCCGGGAGCGCAACGCAGCCGTGCTGGTGATGAACAACGTGACCCCGCCGTCGCAGGGGTCGGTGTATCAGATGTGGCTGGTCGGCAGCGACGGCCCGCACTCGGCGGGCACCATGGACGCCGGCGCCGTGTCGCCGTCGACCACGGCGGTGCTGCCCGACATCGGATCGTCGAAGGCACTGGCGTTCACCGTCGAGCCGGGCACGGGGTCGACGCAACCCACGACGCCCGCGTTCGCCGAGCTGCCCCTGACCTGACGCACGATTCGTGCACGACACTCCGCGCTGAGCGCGGGTGAATCCGCACGAGTCACAGGTCCTCGACGGTCGCGGCGGCCACCGCGGCGACGACGTCGGCGGCATCGTGCCCGTCGGCGTAGGCGCGCCGCTGCCGGGTGGCGCCGTTGCCGGTGTCGCTCAGCCGCTGCAGTTCGCGGTGCACGAAGTCGAGGTCGCCCGCGGCGTCGAGCGCCGGGGTGATGGCCTCGACGAACGAATGGGCCGCGGTGAACGCGGGCACCGGGACGTGGCCGGCGGCCACGTCCACCAGCGAACCGTCCATGCCCTCGCGCGCCGCCTTCCAGCAGGCGGCGCGCAACACGTGATCGTCCAGCGGCCGAACGGGCTCGCCGCGCTCCCCGGCCCGTAGCGCCGTCGTCACCGCGCCGCGGACGAGCGCGGCGAACAGCGCCGTCTGGCTGACCGTGGCGGGCACGTCGCCGACGCGCACCTCGACGGTCGGGAAGTTCGCCGACGGCCGCACGTCCCAATAGACCATGCCGTCGTCGAGCATGGCACCGACGTCCTGCACCAGGCGCACCGTGGCGTCGTAGTCGTCGACGGACGCGAAGTGCGGCGGCGGGCCGGCACTGGGCCAGCGCCCCCACAGCACGCTGCGCCAACTGGCGTACCCGGTGTCGGCGTTGCGGTAGATCGCCGAGTTCGCCGACAGCGCCAGCAGCGTCGGCAGCCAGGGCCGCAGCCGGTTGGACACGTCGATGGCGGCCTCACGCGACGGCACTGCCACGTGCACGTGGCAGCCGCAGATGCCCTGCTCGGTGGCGATCATGCCGAACCGTTCGGCGATCTGCCGGTAGCGCGGCTTGTCGGTGATGGGGAACTCGTGCGGCACCGTCGGCGGCAACCCCACCGCCAGCAGCCGCGCCCCGGCCGCCTGGGCGGCCTCGGCGGCGACGGACCGCAGTCGGCGCAGGTGCTGGTACACGTCGGCCACGGTCTCGGCGACCGGCGACGTGGTCTCGACCTGGCAGCTGGTCAGCTCGAGGTCCAGCTCGACGCCGCGGTCGGAGGCGTGCGCGGCGGTCTCGCGATTGCGCCCCACCGGCTCGCCGGTGTGGGGGTCGACGAGGAGGAATTCCTCCTCGACGCCCATGGTGGTGGTGGACATGGCTGCGCTCCGTGTCGGTGACCGGTGAGAAATCGATCCGGCCCGTCGGACGTGCGCGACGGGCCGGATCAGGAAATGGTCTCGTGCCGCGGCCGCCCCGGCCCGGCTCGTCGGTCGAGATGCCCGCCGTCGGGTCATCCAAACGCGGGATGTCCGCCAATTCCCTAGGCTCGCGGCATGGCGCGAGAATTCCGCTTCGGGTTCGGGTTGCACGCCGCTCGCCGGCTGTCCTCGGTTCAGGACTGGGCCCGGCGGGCCGAGGACTGGGGCTACGACGTGCTGCACGTCCCCGACCATCTGGGCGCGCCGGCGCCGTTCCCCACGCTGACGGCCGTCGCCGCGGCCACCGAACGGCTGCACCTCGGGACGTTCGTGCTCAACGCCGGTTTCTACAAGCCGGCGCTGCTGGCCCGCGACGTCGCCGAGGTGCGCGACCTGTCGGCCGGGCGGCTGGAGCTGGGGCTGGGTGCCGGCTACGTGCGCGCGGAGTTCGAGGCCGCCGAGCTGCCGTACCCCAGCGCCGGAGCACGCGTCGCACACCTGCGGCACGTCACCGAGTACCTGCGCGAGCACCTGCCCGACGTGCCGCTGCTGATCGCGGGCAACGGCGACAAGCTGCTGACCATCGCGGCCGAGCACGCGCACGTCATCGGGCTGACCGGCGGCGACCCCGCGGACGAGGCCGGGGATCCGCTGGCCGAACGCATCTCGTTCGTGCGATCGGCCGCGCCGCAGCGCTTCGAGGAGCTGGAACTCAACGTGTCGGTGACCGCGATGCCGATCGACGAGTCCGGGATGCCGGACCTGTCGATCACGCGTCGCTTCCTGCCGCACCTGTCCGACGAGCAACTGTTGCGCACCCCGGGCGTGCTGTCGGGCTCGGTGCGCGACATCGCGGCGACCATCCGCGGTTACCGCGACACCTACGGCATCACCTACGTGACGGTGCAGCAGCCGCACGCCGAGGCGTTCGCGAAGGTGATCGCCGAGTTGCGGTGACGTTCCCGCCGGGCGGTAAGCTGCCATCCGGTGCGCCCCCGTAGCTCAGGGGATAGAGCACGGCTCTCCTAAAGCCGGTGTCGCAGGTTCGAATCCTGCCGGGGGCACAACGTGTTGTCGGCGCGCGCCGATCACCGTTTCAGCAAACCGGGTTGTCGGGTGCACTCAGAACGTTCCGACGGGAACGAGGTGCGCTGACGAGTTTGCCGCGTGACGCGTTTTCATCCCCAAACCCAGACCTGGCGACGGCGATGAAACAGGATCACTGCGAAGCTCGCGTGGACACGGCGGATCGATCCGACCACGAGGCCCCCGACGCCCCTGTCGCACAACGATTCGACGACCAAACCGCATAGAAATGAAAAAGCCACTGCTCGACGAGCCATTTCTGAGGCTTCCTAGATAAGCCGCATCAATCGGCATTCTCGACATCAATCGATTCGATTCAATCGGGCTACGGAGCAATTGACATGACGAAGCAACCATTGGCCAAAACCATTTTCGCCAGTGCCATGAGTGCTGCCGTCTGCGCCGGCATCGCAATTGCACCAGTCCAGGCGGCGCCCGCAGCAGAGAAGACAACCGTCCTGGCGTTGGATCCAGCGTTCTTCGGCCTGTCGAAGGATTGGTTGCACGGCGATTACAACAAAGACCCCTATGTCTGGCAGAAGGTCGACTACGTCAACATCCCCGGTCTGCGCAACGTCGCCAAGGGCGCATCCAACCTCGATGCGGCGTTGCACGACACACCCGGCAAGAAGGTCGTCCTCGGACACAGTGAAGGCGCAGAAGTAGCCGACTTCTGGCTGCGCCAATACGGACCGACGAGCGACATCAACGCGCTGGACGTCAAGTTCGTCCTCACCGGCGATCCGGAGAACGCGAGCAACGGCTGCATGACCGTGCCGAAGGCCCGCCAAGTGGACGACCCAGAAGACCCGGACGCAAAACAAGCCTGCACTTTCGTCTATCCCAGCGACCCGGGCCCCGACCCCGACCATCCCAAATTCACGGGGCCAGGCTTACCTGCGAACACTCCCTACGACGTCACGGTCGTGACGCGTCAATACGATTACTACGCGGATTGCCCCGACAACCTCATCTCGAATTCACCCGACGCGCATCCGGCATTTCAGAACCGTCAGGCGAGCCGGAACAACGGCGGAAAGGGCGACGCCCTCGGCGTGCACCTCGATTACAAGAACGTGAACCTGGCCAGCGATCCCACCTCATCGACGAAGGAGGGCAACGTGACCTACGTACTGGTCCGGACCTACTATCTCCCACTCGTCTCACGGAAGGTCTATTTCGGTACCGCTGCGCAAAAGGATGCGAAGCGCGCTGCCGACGACGTGGTCCTTCGCCCGCTAGTCGAAGCCGATTACACGACCCGCAAGGTCACTGCGCCCGGACCTGCGCTCCCGTAGGACCATTCGAGAACACGCCGCACCGTGTTCTGATCCGCAAGCTGATGAGGGTCTACGGATTCACTGACTTGGCAGGTCTTGCCAGCCTCATTCGAAGCGCGAGGCTCTGCCACGCGTGACGTCACGCTCCTTGGGCCGCCCGGCTAGGTGGGAAAGTCCGCGCTTCGAGACAGCACTTCGTTCGCCCGGACGTCGCTCAGAGTCCGCTCGAGCGCATCGATGACGGCGTCGTATCCGCCGTTGCCCAAGACCAGCCGGCGGGGCGGCGGATCTTGGGCCATCGCCGCGATCACCGCCCGGGCACCACGGTGCGGGTCACCGGGCTGGGTGCCGTCCATCGCGAGGAACGTGGCGCGAACCTGCTCCAGCATGTCGTGATACTCCGGAATCGACTCGGCGACGGGTTCGTTCGCGAAGCCGCCGTAGGCGTTGGTCCGGAACGCTCCGGGTTCGACCGTCAACACCGAGATGCCCTGCGGGGCAATCTCGTCGCGCAGCGCATCGGTGACGGCCTCGATCGCGAACTTCGTCGCGCTGTAGTAGCCGAACCCCGGCGCCGCAACCAGACCCGCCACCGAGGACACGTTGACGATCCACCCGTTTGCGCGGGCACGCATGCCCGGCAGCACCGCCCGCGTCACGGACAGCACGCCGAAGAAGTTCAGCTCGAACATCGCCCGCACCGAGGCATCGGCCATCCCCTCGATCGACCCATACCACCCGCGGCCGGCATTGTTGACCAGCACGTCGACGCCTCCGAAGCGCTCCTCGGCGGCGCGCACCGCACGCTGCACCTGCGCCTCGTCGGTGACGTCCATCGGTACGACCAGAACACGGTCGCCGTACTGCTGGGTCCACGTCGCCAGCTCCTGCGGGCGTCGGGACGTGAGCACCACCCGATCCCCGGCATCCAGTGCCGTCTCGGCGAACGCCATCCCGAAGTTGCCGGGGGTGCCGCCGGTGATGAACCAGCGCCGCGTCACGGCTCGATCACCACCCGGCTGATCAACGCGCCATCGGCGGTGAACCGGTAGTGCAGGTCGGCGACGCCACCGGGGAAGTCGCCCTCGAGGTGCTGCGCGACGTCGAAGGTCGTGCCGGTCTCCCCTTCGCGCACCGTCGCGCCGGTGATCTCGGTGGTGTAGGTGTACGAGCTGGCGGCGGCGGCGACCCAGGTTCCGATGTCGTCGTGGCCCGCGTAGTCGTGCCCCTCGTCGGTGACGACGGCGTCCGGGGTGAGCGTTGCGAGTGCCCGGTCGGTGTCTCGAGCGTCGAGTGCGGTCATGAAGGTCTTGATGGTGTCCGGGAGTGCATCCCAATCGATGGTCATGGCACCACCGTGGAACTTCCCCCAGGGGGAGGGTCAAGCCGATTCACCGACGCGATCCAGCGCACGTCCCGCCTTGACCTTGCCCCAGGGGCAGACTGCAGGATGGCCCCACCCGGACACGGGCGGCGGTACGCAGAGGAGGACGCCATGGGCGCACGGGTCTCGATCGGCGACTTCGCGGTGATGACCGCCTTGAGCCGGAAGGCGCTGCGGCACTACCACGACCTCGGCATTCTCGAACCAGTCCACGTCGACTCCCACACCGGCTACCGCTTCTACGACACCAGCCAGGTCGACCATGCGCACATCATCCGGCGGTTCCGCTCGCTGGGCATGTCCATTCCCGACATCAAGGCACTGCTGAGCACCGACGACGCCGCGACCCGCACCGACATCATCACGACCCATCTCGAACGGATGGAGGTGCAACTGCAGCAGACCCGCGACACCGTCGGCGCGCTGCGCGAGTTGCTGTCCCCCTCACCGGCCCCCGCCCACGTGGTGGTGCGGCGAGAGCCTGCGCTCGCCGTGTGGTCCGTCGGCGCCACCGTCGACGTCGCCGAGATCGACACCTGGTTCGCCACCGCCCTGCGAACACTGCGCGACGCGCTCGCGCCCGTCGTCGGCGAACCTGCCGTGATCGTGCCGGGCGGACTCTACGACCGGGAACTCTTTCTCGAATCACGCGGCGCGGCAACCCTCTTCGTCCCAGCACCGGAATCCGTCGACCCTCCGGACGGCGTCCGCGCTGAAGTGTTGCCTCCGGCCGAGTTCGCCGTGCTCAGGCATCCCGGTGGCCACGACGGCATCGACCGCAGTTACGCCGCTCTGGGAACGTACGCCAACGAGCACCTCATCAGTCACCAGGGCCCGATCCGCGAACACTACCTCGGCGCCACGCCGTCGGACCCGATGGCGTTCAGCGCGACCGAGATCTGTTGGCCGATCTTCAGCACCACCCCACCGCCGGCATGACATGAGTCCCGGCACGGGGATCATCTCCTGAGAGGTTCCCGAAAGTGTTTGCATAAGCGTCAATTAGTAGTACGGTCGCGACCGTGCAGAGCAAAGTCGTCGGGACCACCATGCCGATCCTCGAACTCACCTTCGAGACGGGCGAGTCGATCGTGACCGAGGGCGGTGACGTCTCCTGGTACACCCCCGGGTTCGACATCCAGACCTCGACGCGGTTCGCCTCCGGCGGACGCGGTGGCTTCATGAGCGGCCTCAAGCGCATGCTCGGCGGCGGCAACCTGTTCCTGACGCAGTACACCGCGCAGACTCCCGGCCGCATGATGGCGATGACGACCGACCTGCCGGGCGTGATCAAGGAGATGCGGATCGACCCCGCCGACGCGTTCATGGTGCAGGGCGGGTCCTACATGGCCAGCACGCCCGACGTCGAGGTCTCGGTGGCCATCCAGCAGCGCCTGGGCGCGGGCATCTTCGGCGGCGCGGGCGTCATCTTCCAGCGGCTCGCCGGCAACGGCCTCGCCTGGGTGCAGATGGCCGGCGAGATCGTCGAATACGAACTGCAACAAGGGCAATCGATCCTGATCCACCCGGGCCACCTCGCGATGTTCCGCGCGGAGATGCAGCTGACCTTCGCCAGTGTCCAAGGCGTCAAGAACAAGGTCTTCGGCGACTCCCTGTTCATGGCCGAACTGCACGGGCCCGGACACTTCTGGCTGCAGTCGATGACGGTGTCGAAGCTGGCGGCGGCCATCCAGCCCTATCTGCCCGACAAGTCCAACGACAACTGACACCCGGCAGGTCGGACACCGTGAGCGACAACCGGATCACGTTGGTGGACGCGGCGACCGCGACGGCGCTCGCCCAGATCCTGCCGGTCCTGCTGCTCACCATGACCGTCGAGATGCGGCGCACGCACATTCACCGCGGCCGCTCCCGCTGGCTCATCGGCGGTTTCCTCGTCGTCTTCGGCCTCGTCGAGACCGTCCTCGTGCTGTCGATCGACGGCGCGCTGTACCCGTTCCAGTGGTTCGACCTGGTGTCGGCGCTCATCATCTTCTGTCTGCTGGCGGCCATCCTGGCACTGTCGCTGATCGACCCGAAGGACTGACCGTGACCTCGAGCCACGTCATTCGGACCGCCGTTCGGACCGCCATCGTCGCCGCCCTCGCCGCGGCCACCCTGCTCGGCAGCCCGCCCGCCGGTGCCACCCCGACGGTGACGGTGCTTCCCGAACGGCCCCTGGCCGCCGGCCAGACGGCGTTCGTCGACGACCCCGCAATCCTCGACTCCCGGCCGCAGGCCGTCGACTCGTGGAGCCGCGTCGCCGATCCGAACGCCGTGGCCGTCACCTTCACCTCCGGCACGCCCGAATGCCACGGCGTGCACGCCGAGGTGCAGCAGACACCCGACATCGTCGCCGTGAAGCTGCGGTCGGGCACCGTGCCCGCAGCCGTGGGCCGCGCCTGCATCGCCATCGCCATGGCGGCCACGCTGACGATCCCGCTCGACGCTCCCCTCGGTGACCGCGCCGTGGTCGCCATCACCTGAGATGCCGTGCCCGGGTGGGCACGCGCGCTACGGCGCGGGCGGCATGCCGGGCAGCGGGGGCTGCTTGAGCAACTCGTCGGCCGAGAGATCCCCGTCGCTCGCCGGCAGCGTCGGCATGTAGATCACCGGGCGGTAGTCCGGCGCGGGATCGGCCACCGGCGCCGCGCAGCCCATGCCGTACGACGTGGGCGTGGGCACACCGCCGTGGTCGACGCAGCACTGCGAGGACACACCGTCGAAGTTGGCCCCCGGGGCGATGCCGCTGGTGGCCGTGCACGTGGAGTACGCCCAATCGTCGAACGCGGCGGCGGGCGCGATGCCGAGCTGGCCCAGCACGACCAGGGCGGACAGGCACGTCAGCACACGCAGCATGGGACCGACCCTACTCACCGCCACGCGTGTCGATGACCCTCTGCGCGACGTCGACGAGCTTGGTGTTGGTGTCCTGCGACAACTGCCGCAGCATCGCGAAGGCCCGCACGTCGTCGATCTTGAAACGCTCCATGATGATGCCCTTGGCCTGCCCGATGCGATCGCGCGTCGACAGTGCCGACATCAGCTGATCGCCCTCGCGGCTGGCCAGGATGGCCGCCGCCGCGTGTGCGGCCAGCACCATCCCGATGGTCTCGGCCTCGGTGTCCCACGCGTTGGCGCGGAAGCTGAACAGGTTGAGCGCACCCGCGGTGCGATCGGCGGTGTACAGCTTGAACGACAGCCCGCCCAAGACGCCGAGCTCGACCACCTGCGGCGAGTAGTTCGGGTACCGGGTCTCGGTGCGGAAGTCGTCGGTGCGCACCACGATCTCGTCGAGCGCGGCCTCGACGCACGGACCCTCCTGGTACCGCATCTGCAACTCGTCGAGCCGTACCGACAGGTCCGACGTGGGCCCCAGCGTCTCGAACGCGTTGCCCTTGCCGATCAGCAGGATGCCGGCCTCGTCGACGCCGGGTATCAGCTCCTTGGCGGTGGCCGTGACGTCGGCGAGGACGGTGTCGATGCCCTTGGGCACCGCGATCGACCGAGCGAGGTCAGCCATCCTGACCGCGAGGTCGTGGTCGCGCGAGGCGGTCATGCTGCGCCCGTCCCTCCATGACGAATCCATTGAAGCTAGGAGAAATGTACCGACTGCCTCTCATAACTCAGAATCTCCCGAGTCACTCTGTTAGCCGTAGTACGGTGCGGTGATGACCGGCGTCTGGATCCTCGGCGGACATCAGAGCGACTTCGCCCGCAACCTCACCCGAGAGGGCATGGACTTCGCGGCCCTGACCGACGACGTCGTACGGGCCACGCTGGAGGCCGCGGGCGTCTCCGCCACTGCCATCGACGTGGTGCACGTCGCCAACGCGTTCGGGGAACTGTTCGCAGGACAGGGCCATCTGGGCGCCATGCCCGCGACCGTCGTCGACGAGCTGTGGGACGTTCCGGCCACCCGGCACGAAGCGGCGTGCGCCTCCGGCAGCGTCGCCGCGCTCGCCGCCATGTCCGATCTGCGCTCGGGCGCCTACGGCTGCGCGCTGGTGGTCGGGGTGGAGCTGGAGAAGACCGTGCCCGGCGACGTCGGCGCCCGCCACCTGGGCGCCGCCGCCTGGATCGGCCACGAAGGCGCCACCGCGACGTTCCCATGGCCGGCGATGTTCAGCGACGTCCTCGACGAGTACGACCACCGCTACGGCGTGGACGAGGCGCACCTGCGCGCGATCGCGGCGCTCAACTTCGGCAACGCCCGCGCCAACCCCAACGCACAGACGCGGACCTGGTCCATCCCCGACCCCCTCACCGGCGACGACGTCGCCAACCCCGTCGTCGAGGGCCGCATCCGCCGCTTCGACTGCAGCCAGATGACCGACGGCGGCGCGGGCGTCGTGCTGGTGTCCGACGCGTGGCTGCGCGACCACCCCGACGCCCGGCCCCTCGGACGAATCGAGGGCTGGGGGCACCGCACCGTCGGCCTGGGACTGCGCCACAAACTCGACCGCTCCGCCGGCCAGCCGTACGTGCTGCCCCACGTCCGGCACGCCGTGCTCGACGCCCTGCACCGCGCGCACACCAGCCTGGACGGCATCGACGGCATCGAGGTGCACGACTGCTTCACGCCCAGCGAGTACCTCGCGATCGACCACATCGGTCTCACCGAACCCGGCGCCTCCTGGCAGGCCGTCGAATCCGGGGACATCGAGATGGGCGGACGCCTGCCCGTCAACCCCAGCGGCGGGCTGATCGGCGGCGGGCACCCCGTGGGCGCCTCGGGGATCCGGATGCTGCTCGACGCCGCCAAGCAGGTCAGCGGTACCGCGGGCGCCTACCAGGTGGACGACGCGTCCCGGTTCGCCACCCTCAACTTCGGCGGCAGCACCGCCACCACCGTCTCGTTCGTCGTCCAGGAGGTTCCCCGATGACCACCGCACCACCGCATCCCGAGATCGTCGCCAAGTACCTGTCCACCCTCGACGAGGACGACGACCACCCCTACCGCACCGGGCCGTGGCGACCCCAGACCACCGAATGGGACGACGACGACCTCGTCGCCGTCGACGGCGAGATCCCCGCCGACCTCGACGGGGTGTACCTGCGCAACACCGAGAACCCGGTGCACCCCGCGTTGAAGCACTATCACCCCTTCGACGGCGACGGCATGCTGCACATCGTCGGGTTCCGGGACGGAAAGGCGTTCTATCGCAACCGCTTCGTGCAGACCGACGGTTTGCGCGCCGAGGCCGAGGCCGGCGGCCCGCTGTGGCCGGGCATCGCCGAACCCATCGAGCTGGCCAAGCGTGACTACGGTTGGGGCGCAAGGACACTGCTCAAGGACGCGTCCTCCACCGACGTCACCGTGCACCGCGGCGTCGCCCTGTCGAGTCACTACCAGTGCGGCGAGCTCTACCGCGTGGACCCGATGACGGGCGACATGCTGGGCAAGTCCCTGTGGGGTGGCGCGTTCCCGACCGACTGGGGCGTCTCGGCGCATCCGAAGGTCGACGACGCCACCGGCGAGCTGCTGTTCTTCAACTACTCCAAGGACGCCCCGTACATGCACTACGGCGTCGTCGACGCCGACGACCGGCTGACACACCTGATCGACGTGCCGTTGCCCGGCCCGCGGTTGCCGCACGACATGGCGTTCACCGAGAACTACGCCATCCTCAACGACCTTCCCCTGTTCTGGGCGCCCGAATTCCTGGAGCACGGCGTGCACCTGCCGCGCTTCCACCGCGACCTGCCGTCGCGGTTCGCGATCGTGCCGCGGCGCGGGGACACGTCGCAGATCCGGTGGTTCGAGGCCGACCCCACCTACGTCCTGCACTTCACCAACGCCTACGAAGACGGCGCCGAGGTCGTGCTCGACGGGTTCTTCCAAGGCGATCCGGAGCCCGCCGACAACGGCATGGGCAACAAGTGGCAGCGGGCGTTTCGGTTCCTGGCGATGGACCGCATGCAGACACGGCTGCACCGCTGGCGGTTCAACCTCGAGACCGGCGCGGTGCGCGAAGAGTCGTTGTCCGACAGCATCACCGAGTTCGGCATGATCAATTCGGGTTACGCGGGCCGCCCGTACCGCTACGCCTACGCCGCCACCGGCAAGCCCGCCTGGTTCCTGTTCGACGGTCTGGTCAAGCACGACCTGCACACCGGCGCCGAGGAGCGGTACGCGTTCGGCGACGGGGTCTATGGCAGCGAGACCGCGATGGCGCCCCGCGTCGGCGGCTCCGCCGAGGACGACGGCTACCTGGTCACCATCACCACCGACATGGGCGCCGACGCCTCGTTCTGCCTGGTGTTCGACGCGGCGCGCGTCGGGGACGGCCCCGTCTGCACGCTCCGGCTGCCGGAGCGGGTGTCCAGCGGCACGCATTCGACGTGGGCCCCCGGCGCCGAGCTGCGCCGGTGGCGTCATACCGACGGCGCCGCCGAGGCGATCGGGCTCTAGGTGCAGCCGACGCCGCTGCCGCCGGGCGGGGTCAACGCCGTCGGCCGGATGCTCGGCGACCTCGGCGACGAGTGGACCCTGCTGATCGTGCAGCAGGTCCTGCTGGGCGCCCGCCGGTACGGCGAATTCGTCGAGCGCCTGCCGATCTCGCACGCGGTGCTGACGTCGCGGCTGAACGCGATGATCGCGGCCGGGATCCTGGAACGCGAGCCCTACCAGAATCGTCCGCCCCGGGCGGCGTACGTGCCGACCGCGCGCGGCCGCGCCCTGTGGCCGGTGCTGACCTCGATCTGGACGTGGGAGCGCACCTGGGTGCCCCAGCAGCGGCTGCCCGCGTTGCGGCACCTGACGTGCGGTGCGCACTGCGTGCCGGTGACCGCCTGCGGCAGCTGCGGGGATCCGGTGTCGGAGAAGGACGTCGACGTGCGGTGGGGTCCCAGCGGCTCGTGGGCGCGCTCGATGCCCGCCCAGACCACGCGCCGCCGGTCGACCACCGACGGAGCCGGCCTGTTCCCGGAGACCATGGCGTTCCTGGGAAACCGGTGGGGGTTCGCCCTGCTGATCGCGGCGTTCGTCGGGGCGACGCGCTTCGGCGAGTTCCAGACCTGGTTGGGGGCTCCACCCGCCTCGCTGGCCGACCGGCTGGCGACGTTCACCGACCGCGGCGTGCTGCGGGCGGTCGGAGGGCGGTACGTGCTGACGGAGAAGGGCCGCGCGGTGTTCCCCGTGTTGATCACCGCCCTGCAGTGGGCGCAGCGCGCTCGTGCGGCCCCGGAGGGCCCGGCGGTGCTGCTCGACCACGTGGCCTGCGGCAGCCCGTTCCGGGGCG
Organism: Mycobacterium sp. DHQP2018-32-09; assembly: GCF_058148405.1. Classification (NCBI taxonomy): domain Bacteria; kingdom Bacillati; phylum Actinomycetota; class Actinomycetes; order Mycobacteriales; family Mycobacteriaceae; genus Mycobacterium; species Mycobacterium sp. DHQP2018-32-09. The sequence continues at coordinate 112,275 of NZ_JBYVYK010000010.1, forward strand.
TCCTGACCTGCGATCAGTGCGCCGAGGCGCTGACGGGCGGCACCGTGACGCCCGACCCGAACTAGGCCGAGAAAATTCTTGGCACTCTCGACGGGAGAGTGCTAAAAATGGAAGTGCACAGTGATTGTCCTGTCCACCACGGGGTGGGCAGCCGGGACTGAACATAGGAGGTGGATTGCTGTGCTCCGTTTCGATCCCTTCAGCGATTTCAATGCCGACATCAACGCCTTGACCCGCGGCCTGCTGAACAGCCAGACCGGATCGACTCGTAGTCCTCGGTTCATGCCGATGGACCTCTGCAAGGTCGACGACCACTACCTGCTCACCGCGGACCTGCCCGGTGTGGACCCCGGCTCGGTGGACGTCGACGTCGACAACGGCACGCTCACCATCTCCGCGCACCGCACGGCGCGCTCGGAGGACGGCGTGCAATGGTTGGCCAGCGAACGCTTCTTCGGCACCTACCGCCGTCAGCTGTCCCTCGGCGACGGCATCGACTCCACCGGGATCACCGCCTCGTACGAGAACGGCGTGCTCACCATCACCATCCCGGTGGCCGAGAAGGCGAAGGCCCGCAAGGTCGAGATCACCCGCGCCGACGACCGCAAGTCCATCGAGACCACCGTCGAGGCGTAACCATCCTGGCGCGAAACCCCTGTCCCCGTGCGGATCCCGCGATCGTCGCGCCAATCGCGGGCCGCACCCGAGCCTCAGACCTCGCGGCCGGGACGGCCCCCACGCGTCAACTTGAATCGCAGGTTGTTGCGCACCGCAGGCCATTCGACGTCGATGATCGAGTACACCACCGTGTCGCGGCGCGACCCGTCGGCCAGCAGCATGTGACTGCGCAACACCCCATCGAGCTTGGCGCCCAACCGCTCGATGGCCGCGCGGCTCTGCGTGTTCATGACGTGGGTCCGCAACTCGACGCCCACCGCACCCAGCGTCTCGAACGCACGAGTGAGCATGAGCAGCTTGGCCTCGGTGTTCACCCCGGTGCGGCGCACCGACTCCGAGAACCACGTGTGACCGATCTCCAGCCGCCGGTTGCGGCCGTCGACGTTGAGGTAACTGGTGGACCCGACGACCTTGCCCCCAGGCGTGCGGGCCACGAACGTCAGCCCCGTCGAGGGCTGCTGATTGGCCAGCCGGGCGGCCACCCAGTCACCCGCCGTCGCACTCGACGGCGCCGTCGTGTACCACAGGTCGCCGAGGTTGCCGTCGGTGCTCGCGTCGGCGATCTCGGCGACGTGCGCCGTCGTCAACGGCTCCAGCACCACCCACTCACCGCGCAGCACCACCGGTGCCACCTCGAGATCGCCCGTCATGACCGCCCTTCCGCATCAGACCACGCCGCCACCATCGCGCACACCGACAACACCACCGCGACCAGCGTGGCGCCCGCCCCCACCCACAACCCGTAGGCCGCACTCACCGGTGCGGCCACGTACAGCTTGACGTACCACACCTCCAGGACCGCGATGCCCACCGAGATCGTCAGCGCCACAGTCGAAGCCAGCCGCGCCGACAGCCGTCGCGCCGCCATGGCCGCCGCGACGAGCAGCGTCGCCGCCAGCAGCACCAGGAACTGACCGACGCCGAACCCGTCGGGCGGCACCCCGATCCGACCGGTGCGACCACCGATGGCACTGGCTCGGCCGCCACCGTCGGCCGTGGTGGTCAACCACGGCAGCCACGCACTCACCAGCAACACCGCGGCGGCCGCCGCGACGAACCAGCCGGGGCGCAGCCGAGCCATGCCAACACGCGGTGCGGACGGGCCCATGCGCACGAGCGTATCGGGTGCGTCGCGCCGGCCGACGTAGGCTCTCTGCATGACCGAGCTGCCACCGTGGGCCCGCAGCCTCGACCTCGCCCCGCACCCCGAAGGGGGTTGGTATCGCGAGACGTGGCGCAGCGATCTGACCGTCACCCAGTCGGCGCTGCCACCGGACTACACCGGACCGCGCTCCGCGGGGACGGCGATCCTGTTCCTGCTCATGCCGGGCCAACAGTCGGCCTGGCACACCGTGCGCAGCGCCGAACTGTGGCTGTACCACCGGGGCAGTCCCCTGCTGCTCGAGGTGGGAGCCCACCGCGACGGTGCGGCGACGCTACTGCTCGGCAGCGACGTCGACGCCGGCGAGCACCCGCAACTGGTGGTACCACCGGGCCACTGGCAACGGGCACGGCCCCGCGACGACGAGCCGACGTTGGTCAGCTGTGTCGTGGTGCCGGGCTTCGACTTCGCCGACTTCGCGCTGCACGCACCCACCGACTGACCGAGTTCAGCGCACGCCGAGCACGCGCAGCGCATTCTCCTTGTAGATCGCCGACGCGACCGCCGGATCCAGACCCAGGGCGGCGAAGTCGCGCTGCCACCGCTGCAAGGAGATGTACGGGAAGTCGGTACCGAACAGTGCCTTGTCCCGCAACTGCCGGCTCAGCGCCCGCACCAACTGCGGCGGAAAGTAGGCCGGTGCGTAGCCCGACAGGTCCAGGTAGACGTTGGCCTTGTGCGCGACGATCGCGATCTGGGCGTCGACCCACGGCACCGCCGGATGCGCCATCACGATGGTCAGACCGGGAAGGTCGGCGGCGACGTCGTCGAGCAGCATCGGGTCGCTGAAGCGCAACTTGATGCCGTGCCCACCGGGCAACCCCGAACCCAGACCCGTCTGTCCGGTGTGGAACAGCGCGGGGACGCCGGCCGCCGCGATGGCCTCGTACGTCGGGTAGTGGCGGCGGTCGTTGGGTTCGAACCCCTGGACGCTGGGGTGGAACTTGAAACCCCGGACGCCCCAAGCCAGTTGCTCCTCGACCCGGGCGACGGGATCGGGGCCCAGCGGGTCGACGGAGCCGAACGGGATCAACACGTCGGAGTGCCGCGCCGCTCCCGCGACCAGGTCCGCAGGTGAGTTCGGCGGGTGTCCCGTGGCCGTGCCGGCGTCGATGGTGAACACCACGGCGGCGACGTTGCGGGCACGGTAGATCTCGGCGAGGTCGTCGACCGTGGCCGGCGCCGCATCCCCCATCCGGAAGTAGCTGCGTGTGGCCTCGGTCAGTTCGTCGTCGTAGGCGCGCCTGCCGTGGCAGTCCACCTCGACGTGCGTGTGCACGTCGATGGCGTCGACGGCGGCGAAGTCGACCGCGCACGAATACCGGGGCGTCACGACCACTTCCGCGCCAGCACCTGGTCGACGCCCATGCGGCCCTGCTCGAAGGCCAACCCACCGCCGACGAGGTACAGCCGCCATACCCGGGCGACCTCTTCACCCTGCAACGCCACGAACCGGTCGTAGTTCGCCTCGAACGTCTCGATCCAGTGCTCGACGGTGCGCACGTACTGCTCGCGCATCGCCTCCACGTCGCGGATCTCGAAACCGCCGTCGGTGAGGAAGCGCAGGGTCTGCCACAGCGGGCGCATGTGCATGTCCGGCGCGATGTAGGACTCGATGAACGGGCCACCACCGGGGGCGGCGTCGGCGTGCCGCGACATCTGCTGCAGCAGCAGGCGACCGCCCGGCTTGAGCGCCCGGTGCATCATCGCCACGTAGTCCGGGTAGTGCTCCTCGCCGACGTGCTCACCCATCTCGATCGAACTCACGGCGTCGAACGTGCCTGCGCCGTCGGCGAATTCGCGGTAGTGCTGCAGCCGCACCTCCACCCGGTCGCCGAGTCCCAACTCCTCCACCCGGCGGGTGACGAAGTCCCGCTGCTCGGCCGACAGCGTGATGCCGACGGCGTGCACCCCGCGGGTGCGCGCGGCGTGCAGGATCATCGACCCCCAGCCGCACCCGACGTCGAGCAACCGTCCGCCGGCCACCAGACCCAGCTTGTCGCAGATCAACTCGAGCTTGGCGGTCTGCGCGTCGTGCAGCGTCTGACCGGGACCGGTGTAGTACGCCGACGAATAGGCCATGTGCTCGTCGAGCAACAGTTCGTAGAACTCGTTGGACAGGTCGTAGTGGTGCGAGATGGCCGCACGATCGCGCGCACGGGTGTGCAACCGGCCCGTCAACCGCGCCTCCGAGGCCG